>URVO01000047.1 GCA_900551335.1 uncultured Phascolarctobacterium sp. | reverse complement strand
ATACATCATCCACTCGTTATTTACTTATGTACGCTATTATAACACACTTTCAGAAGAAAGCAAGCCTTTTTTCAAAGTTTTTTTATGTATACACAAATACATGCTGAAGTGTAAAGATTGAAACGCTTAGCCTTCGTGAGCAAGGCTGCGCTCGCTTAAAAGGTAACAGGGCAAGGCAACAAGCTGCGCTGCTACAGAAATGATAATAAAGCCCTGCAGCGAATAATCATAAATTGCTCCCAGAGCCCAGCTGCCCAAGAACCATGCTAGGCCAAAGAAAAATTCAAATGCACCATAGCTGCTGGCACGATGCTCCTTGCTCGTCATCGTCGCAACAGCGGCCTTCATAATGGATTCCTGCGCGCCCATGCCCACGCCCCACAAAGCCACGCCCAGCATAATCATAGCAGGCGAGGTCATGCCAAAGGCAAAGACAGCGAAAAAGGCCGAAATGGCCGTAGATATAACAAGTGCTCGCGTGCGCATTTTATCGAACAGCCAGCCAAAGAAGAGCGCTGCAACAGCATCCACAAGCATGGCGCCAGAATAAAGCAGCGGCAGCACACTATCGTCAAAAATCTTGTTTTTCGCCAGATGCATAGTCACCAGCGGAAAATCTACGAAGCCAAAGGCAAAGCAGCTGATGCCTGCAAGATAGAAATAAAAGCTTTTTTTGCCCACGAAGCCTGTCTTTTTTTCCTCCTTAGCTTCTGGCTCAAAGGCTTCCGGATTGGGGAAACGTCTTTTGGCGAAGAGCAGGAAAGCAAGCGTGCAAATAGCAGGCAAAGTCAGGAAAGCAAAAGCCGAATTATACACCTCATATTCATCGCCGTGCTTATAAAGCATGACCACATAAAGCAGCAAAGGTCCGATGAAGGCACCCAGTTGGTCCAAGGCCTCCTGTATCGCAAAGCTTTTGCCAACCCCCTCCTGCGTTGCCGCAAATGAAAGGATTGTATTTTTCGCAGGCTTCTTTATTGCCTTGCCAATACGCTCAATGACGAGCAGCACACAGGCGGCAATCCACCCATCGCGATGCACAAGTGCAAGCGCAGGCACAGCGAAAACATCCACGGCATAGCCTAAAATCATAAAGCCCCAATAATTATGCGTTTTATCAACCAGACGCCCAAAAAGATAGCGCAGGCCGTAGCCTAAAAGCTCGCCCACACCAGAAATAAAACCAATAGTAGAAGCACTAGCTCCCAAAATTAACAAGTACGCGCCCTTGATGCTCGTTGCTGCCTCATGCGTCATATCGCTGAACAAGCTTACAACACCAAGCAAAACAATAAACGCCATAGCAGAATTTTTATTATGCATTATCATGCCTCCTAGCAAGTCTTTAATTACTTATTATAGCATATCCTGTAAAGCTTAATTCTTCTTTAATTAAAAAATGCTTGCAGCCAACCGCCGCAAGCACTTTTATTTTTGCATAAATATCTCAGCCTAGCTTTTCTTCAGCCGCAGCATAATCCAGCTGCTGTCCGCGTCGACGACCTGCCACTGCTCGTACTGCTTATTAACGAAGCTGTTATAGCTTGACGGCGTAACCACAACCATTCTGTAGGGATTATGCTCCAGCGTCGCATAAGGCATAACGTTTTTGCTCGTCCAGGACATATCCTTCGGCACATAGCCTGCCACCTCCTGCTCCTGCAGCAGCTTGACGATTCTGCTGCTGCTGTAAAATACTGCGGACGTGGGATATTTGCCATATAAGCCTACCTCCTGAACATGCTGCGCTGTCAGCATCTCGCCCAAATCCTTGGCGCTGCGCTGCTCGCTAAGCGGCACAGCAATGCTGAACACCAGCGCAATGTAGAACACCACGGACATCGCTGCAATGCTGTAGGCACGCTTGCCCGAGCACAAACGAATTATATAATCAAGCAGCACACAGATAATAAGTGCCAAGGGCAGCAAAAACAGCAGCTCCGTTGCCACCAGCCTGCTGCTCTCCGCCCACCAGGCAGCGACAAGCAGCACGCCTAAGCCACCGCCGACAAAGAACATATAGCCGCCATTTACACACTCTGCCTGCTTGGTCAGCAAGCTGCCTAGCAGCAGGCTGGCAGGGAACAGCAGCGGATACGTGTAGGTGATATACTTCGTCGCCATGCACTGAAAAAATACGAAAACCACCAACGCCCACAGCAGCAAGAAGCTTTGCTGCTCCGTCAGCTTAGGGCGTCCGGCCTGCTGCCATTTATAAGCCGCCCAGGGCACAAGGCCGCTCCACGGAAAAAGTGCCAATAAATTTACGAGTGTATAATAATAAAACACATCGTCACGCGGGTGCTCAGAAACTGTTGCCCGCAAAAAATTATGCGTACCAAAGAAGGTATTGATAAAATCGCTGCCGTGCAGGCTGTACATCGCCGCATACCAGGGCACAGCCACCGCCAGGCACAGCAGCGTGCCGCTTACAAGACGCATCCGCTTCAGCACGCGCCAATCTCGCTGCCACAAAAGAAACAGCGTAATAATCAGTCCCGGCAGCAGCACGCCAATCGGCCCCTTCGTCAGAACCGCAAGGCCTGCCGCGCCATACATGATATACCAATAGCTCGCCTTGCCGTCGCGATAGCCAAGATAGAAGAACAGCAGCGTCGCGCTGAAGAAAAAGAACAGCACGGCATCAGTAATCACCGATTTGCTGATGAGAAAAAACTCCACACTGCTCAAGAGCACCAGCGCACTGCAAAAGCCACTGCGCTCATTGTTCAGCCTGCTGCCGCCCCATGCCACCAGGGCCAGGCCGCCCAAGCCAAACAGCGCAGGAAAAAAGCGCGAAGCAAACTCCGTAAAGCCAAATATTTTATAGGCTAAGGCTGTCAGCCAATAAAAGAAAATCGGCTTGTCATACCAATAATGACCATAAATCTGCGGCGAAAGCCAGTCCCCGCTCAAAACCATCTCCTTCGCTGTCAGCGCATAGTTAGACTCCACGCTGTCCGTAACCAGCAGGCTGCCATTACCTGCAAAAAGCAGCACTGCGGCAGCTATAAAAAGCATCAGCCAATATTTTCGCGGCATAAAAAATCCCCCTTCAGCAGCAGAGCCTCTGCCCTGCCTTTCGTTAAGCATAGTATAAGCGCCCTTGCTTAACGATTACTGAAGAGGGTTTTCATTTTAAATTAATCTTATTGCTTGCCTAAGGGCAGCTGCACATACATAACCGTGCCCTGAGGCTGGTTGTCAAAAGCCTTGATGCTGCCGCCATGCTGATGCACAATCGCCCACGCCAGCGACAGACCTAGGCCAAGACCGCCCTGACTGCGGCTGCGCGCCTTATCGACGCGGTAGAAGCGGTCGAACACCCTTGTCTTGTCCTCGTCGCTAATGCCGCAGCCCTCGTCGCGCACCTCAATGATCAGGTGCTCCTTCACTCTTGCGCCGCGCAGCGTCACCGTCGTCTTTGCCGCAGAATATTTCAGCGCATTATCCAGCAGGATAATCAGCAGCCGCGACAAGGCAAGCTCATCGCCCTGCACGGACAAATCAGCCTGTAGCTCCTGCTTCAGCACAATCTGCTTTTGCTCAGCGAGCAGACCGAGCTGCGCCGCAACCTTATGGCATAACGCCGTCATATCCACCTGCTCCGTATATGCCGGCAGATTATCCTCGTCACTACGCGCCAGCGTCATAAGATTCTCCGTCAGGCGGCTGAGCCTGTCCGCCTCGCTGTCAAGCATCTCCACCGACTCCTTGGCAAACTCACTCAGTCTGCTGTCCTCATCCTCGCGCAAGCCCTGCACTGCCAGCTTCATCACCGCCAGTGGCGTGCGCATCTCATGCGAAGCATCTGCCGTAAACTGCTTCTGCCTTACATACATCTGGCTGATAGGGCGGATATTGCGTCCAGCCAGCCAGTAGCCAAAATAGCAGGCCGCCATATACAGCACCAGCGCCATGCAAAGCAGCCAGAAAAGCGTCTTATAGGCCGCTTCATAATAAAACTCCATATTTTTGAACATATAGAGCGTGCCGACGCGCTTGTCGCCGTCCAGCACCGGCGCCACCGCCGCCAGATAGCGATAACGCTCGCCGCTCGTGCCATGCATCCGCAGCAGGCGCGAGCTGTCCAGACGCTTCGGCCAATCGCCCTTGTGTCGCAAAAGTGCCTGCCCTGCCTCGCCATTGCCCAGCTGATTTAAAATCACCGTCGCACCGTCCGCATCTACAAAATATGCAAACATCTTGCCGCTGCGGATAGCTGCCTCAGAGCATGGCGCCTCACGCGTTTCTACCCATTCCTCGCCCTCATGGTAAATCTGAGCAATCAGATTATCCTTTTCATGCGCCAATATTTCCCACCAGATAAAGGTATAGGCAGCAGCCACAATAACCAAAATCAAAGCACCGAAGATAGCTGCATACAAGCAGGTCATGTGTCTGCGCAGTTTTTCAAAAGGCTTATTCCACATAATAACCAACGCCCCGCATTGTCTTAATCAGCTCTTCTCCGTTCAGCTCCATAATTTTTTTACGCAGCAGACGGATATGCACGTCAAGATTGTTGTCTGTCACATCGCTGTCAATGCCCCAGATACGGTCCTGCAGCACAGCACGAGGAATAACCTGCCCGCGATTGCGCAAAAGCAGCTCCAGCAGCTTAAACTCACGCGGACGCAACTCCACACGGCATTCGCCGCAGGCCAGGCAATAGGTAGAACTTTCCAGCGTATAAGCACCGTAACGCAGCTTCTCCGCACTATACTGTTCCTGGCGGCGGCACAGAGCGTTCAGACGTGCCACCAGCTCCTCCAGTTCAAACGGCTTTACCAAATAGTCATCCGCACCACTGTTTAATCCCTCTACCTTATCCGCCAAGGTATCCTTTGCCGTCAGCAGCAATATTTTCCCCTGATAATCCTCTTCACGCAGGCGCTTGCACAGGTCAAGTCCGCTAAAAAGCGGCATCATCCAGTCCAAAACCAGCACATCATAGCCGTCGGCATACACAGCATTGTAGGCAGCCTCGCCATCCTGCACCCAGTTAACAGTGATATTTTGCTTTTTCAGCAGCATGCTTAAGAGCTTGCCTAAATTTATATCATCCTCAGCTAACAAAATCTTCATTGCTACCGCCTCCATTACAGCTATTTTACCACAATGCAGTATAGACGGCTAAAATTAATTTAAAATGAAAAAAGCTGCTGCATTACCCTCTCAGCATAGCTGACAAAGGGGTATATACAGCAGCCCAATTTTATAAAATATATCTTGTTAGCTCTGGCACTATTTCTGCATAGGTGCCCTTTTTATTAGCTAGCAGCAAATTGATTGCCCATACAGCCTGACAACGGTCGTCCTCAGTACGCGCAGCCTGCAGCTTGCGGCTCTCGCCGGTAAAACGCACAATCTCCTCTGCCTCCAGCAGCAGCGGCATATCCTCGCGTCTGTAGCCGTCAAGGCACAGGTCAGAAAACATCACCGTCAGCATCAGCATATCGTCCATACGCCAGCATTCCAGGCGATAGGCACGACCATCGCTCAGCCTGCCATTATAATAGCCAACGTCCTGCACGCCGTCCTCATCCGGCTCGTAGGGAGAAGGCACGTAGTCCACGCGGCAGGGAACAGGAAATTTTTTAATCAGCATAATCTGTCTCCTTAAAGAGCAAAGCGCCCCAGAGCCTAAGGCTTTGAGGCGCACTTGCTTATACGTTATTCCTCATCAGGAGTTTCTTCTGCTTCTTCGTCAGCAGCTTCAACCTCCGGCATCGGAACATTATATTTTACTTTGATATCACGGTAACGGCTCATACCAGTACCAGCCGGAATCAGCTTACCGATGATAACATTTTCTTTCAGGCCCAGCAGCGGATCAACCTTGCCCTTGATAGCAGCATCGGTGAGTACGCGGGTGGTTTCCTGAAAGGATGCAGCAGACAGGAAGGAGTCGGTTGCCAGAGAAGCCTTGGTGATACCCAGCAGGATCGGCTTGCCAATAGCAGGCTCTTTGCCGGTCTCAAGCATCTCTGCATTTTGATCCTCGTATTCTGCAACGTCAACATATTCGCCAGGCAGCATCGTGGTATCGCCGGATTCCTCAATACGAACCTTGCGCATCATCTGACGCACCATAACCTCGATATGCTTACTGTTGATATCTACGCCCTGAGACTTGTAAACGCCTACTACCTGAGATACCAGATAGTTTTGGGTAGCCTTTACGCCGCTGATGCGCAGAACATCATGCGGATTGAGAGAGCCTTCAGTAATACGGTCGCCCTTAGCGATTTCCTCGCCTTCAGCAACAGAAAGCTTAGCGCCGTAAGGAATAGCATATTCCTCTACACCGCCCTCGAAGGTTTGAACCTGAACCTTGCGAGAGTTGCCCTCTTGTACAATATGTACATGACCGGCAAATTCGCTCAGGATACCAGGATGCTTCGGCTTACGTGCTTCGAACAGCTCCTCGACACGCGGCAGACCTTGGGTGATATCATCAGCACCTGCAACACCGCCGGTATGGAAGGTACGCATGGTAAGCTGGGTACCCGGTTCACCGATGGACTGTGCTGCGATAGTGCCGACTGCTTCGCCGACGCCAACGTTCTTGCCGGTTGCCAGGTTGCGGCCATAGCACTTACGGCATACGCCATATTTTGCTTTACAGGTGAGCACGCTGCGGATTTTAACCTTCTCACGCAGCTGGCAGATACGCTCTGCCATCGGCTCAGTAACATATTCGTTGATATGATACAAAACTTCGCCATTCTCGTCCAGAATATCCTCAGCCAGGTTACGGCCAATGATACGGTCATGCAGAGACTCGATAATGGTTTTTTCTGTTTTGCCTTCAGTAATCGCTTCAACCTCAATGCCAGCGATATCATTGTTGCGGATACGCAGCTCCTTAACGGTGCCATCAGAGAGGATAGCATCGATAGCAGCCTCGGTCATGGTTTCGCCTTCGTGTACCAGCACCTCGCCAGCGCCATTAACGATATCAGCAGCAACCTCTTTATTGTTGAAGTTATGCATCATGGTTTCCTTAAGAACGCTATGTGCATAAGCCTCGCTGATGTTTATACGAACGTTTTCGATGTCCTCGCCATCCATATCATCAGTAGAATAGAGGCTGATTTCTTCGATATTAGCTTCGTTGAGCTTGTTGAACAGCTCTTCGGTGATATTGGTATCTGCTTCAGCAATCAGATTGCCTTCTGCATCAAACAGGCCGGAAGCCAGAGTGCGGCCCATAACCTTCTCACGGATTTTGTTCTGGCTTGCGCCAAGAACAGCCTTGCTCAGACGGTTACGCTCCTTGCTCAGGTTCATGCCTACGATATCGCAGTCATCCTCACGAACGATAACGTCCTGTGCAACGTCTACCAGACGACGAGTCAGGTAACCGGAGTCAGCAGTACGCAATGCGGTATCGGCCAAGCCTTTACGAGCACCATGGGAAGAAATGAAGTATTCCAAAATGGTCAGGCCTTCACGGAAGTTTGCCTTGATAGGACGGTCAATGATACGACCGGAAGGATCGGCCATCAAGCCACGCATACCAGCCAGCTGACGAATCTGCTGTTTGTTACCGCGGGCACCGGAGTCAGCCATCATGGATACAGGGTTGAATTTATCCATGGTGGATTTCATGAGGATATCGGTAACCTTATCGGTTGCTTCGTTCCACAGACCGATAACCTTACGATAGCGTTCATCCGGGCTCATCAAGCCGCGGCGGAACAGACGCTCAACCTTATCAACCTCATGCTCGGTTGCTTCCAGGATTTCGCTCTTCTTCGCAGGAATCTTGATATCGGAGGTTGCGATGGAAATACCGGACTTGCACGCATTGTCATAGCCCATCTTCTTAACAATATCCAGAACCTCAGCAGTACGCAGGTTGCCGTACAGCTTATGGGACTTAGCAACAAGCTTGCCCAGCTCCTTCTTGTCAATCAGCTTGCCCAGATGCCAGCCGTCAGCTTCCATATGGAAGTAACGCAACTCCAGCGGCAGCTCGCTGTTGAAAATGGTGTTACCAACGGTAGTAGTTACCAGAGATACACCGCTTTCGCCTACAGCAGCGCCCTTTGCTTCATCATAGATTTCGCTGTTGGGAATATATACTTTGATCAGCGCCTGCAAAGCTACAGACTTATGGAAATAAGCCAGCTGTGCTTCGTCAATGCTGCTGTAACGGTTGCCTTCACCCTGAGCGCCTTCCTTAACGATAGTCAGGTAGTAAGAGCCCAAAACCATATCCTGGGAAGGAACTGCAACAGGCTTGCCGTCCTTCGGTGCCAGAATGTTGTTTACAGACATCATCAGCATACGTGCTTCTGCCTGTGCCTCAACGGAAAGCGGCAGATGGACAGCCATCTGGTCACCGTCGAAGTCGGCGTTGTATGCAGTACATACCAGAGGATGCAGCTTGATTGCACGGCCTTCAGACAGAATCGGCTCGAAAGCCTGGATACCAAGTCTATGCAGAGTCGGTGCACGGTTCAGCAGTACAGGATGCTCTTTGATTACCTCTTCCAGAACGTCCCAAACCTCATTGGTTGCACGCTCTACCATGCGTTTAGCATTTTTAATATTAGAAGCAGAGCCGCTGTTTACCAGACGTTTCATAACGAACGGTTTGAACAGCTCCAGCGCCATTTCCTTCGGCAGGCCGCACTGATGCATTTTCAGCTCAGGACCTACAACGATTACGGAACGGCCG
>URVO01000046.1 GCA_900551335.1 uncultured Phascolarctobacterium sp. | reverse complement strand
CCCCCGCCATCGTCGCCAGCTTTTCCAAAAGCAGCGTCCCGCCCGACACCTTTCCCTATAACATCTGGGCACGTCTTTTGCGCAGCACGCTCTCCAGCGCCGACGAGCACGCCCTCATCAGCGACACCTCAGCCGGCGGCGTGCTGCCCCTGCGTCAAGCCCTCGCCAAGCACCTCTATCAGTTCCGCGGCCTGAATGTCAGCCCGGAGCAGATTATCATCGGCGCAGGCACGCAGTCGCTCTATAACCTCATCGTCCAGCTTTTAGGACGCAGCCATGTCTACGCCCTCGAAAACCCCGGCTATCCGCAGCTTGCCGCCATCTATAAAACCAACGACGTTTTCTGCCGCTATCTGCCGATGGACGAGCAGGGCATCCGCGCAGACGTGCTCGAAAACAGCGGCGCTGACATCCTGCACATCAGTCCCTCGCACCAGTTCCCCACCGGCATCGTCATGCCCGTCAGCCGCCGCTATGAGCTGCTGCATTGGGCCAAAGAAAAAAGCAGCCGCTACATCATCGAGGATGATTACGACTGCGAATTCCGTCTCTACGGCCGGCCGATACCGCCGCTGCAAAGCATCGACAGCGCCGAAAAGGTTATCTATATCAACACCTTCTCCAAAACGCTGGCACCGACCTTCCGTATCAGCTATATGGTGCTGCCAGCTCATCTGGCCTCACTTTTTTACGAAAAACTGGGCTTTTATTCCTGCACCGTGTCTAACTTTGAGCAGTTCACCCTCGCCAAATTTATCGAGGACGGCTATTTTGAGCGCCACATCAACCGCATGCGCACCTACTACCGCACGAAGCGTGACCGTCTGCTGCACTACCTTGCGACCTGCAAGGCAGCGCCTGCCCTGACGGTAGAAGGCGAAAACAGCGGCCTGCACTTTCTGCTGCACCTCGCAACGCAGGCCAGCGACACCACGCTCACGCAGGCAGCGCTGGCGCAGGGTATTCAGATAAAATTTCTTTCCGACTATTATCACGACAAGACGAGCGACTGCTCGCATACTCTGCTCATGAACTATACCGGTCTGCCTGACGACGAGCTCTATCCTGCACTCGAAGCGCTGTTTATTGCGCTGGAGCCGTATCTGGAGCTGTAATTACTTCTCCACCGGCACCTCGGCATACTCGCTGCCCTCCAGCTCCAGCTCTATCTTCTGGTTCAAATGCTCTGTCAGCCATTCCTCAGCCTCCTGCTTCTGCTCGTCGCGCATCTTCAAGATAACCTTGGCACGCAGGTCATAGACCACATCGGCAATCTCGAACAAATCCTGCTGATACAGCACGTTCAGAATACGGCCAACATGATTCACATCGTATAAAAAGCTGAAACGGCTCATAAGAATCTTCTGCGCCAGACCGCACTCGGCCACCGCACCGGCCACACTGCCGCTATATGCACGCACCAGACCGCCGGCGCCCAGCTTAATGCCGCCAAAATAGCGCGTCACTACCGCCGCTGTCTCCGTCAGACCGTTCTTGCGCAGCACCTCCAGCATAGGAATGCCTGCCGTGCCGCTCGGCTCGCCGTCGTCGCTTGAGCGCTGGGCGAGGTCGTCGACGATATAAGCAGAGCAGTTATGCGTCGCATCCCAAAATTCTTTTTTTATACTCTTAATAAACTCCTGAGCCTCAGCCTCGCTGTGCACCTTCTTCAGCGTACAGATAAAGCGCGATTTTTCGATAACTATTTCCTTGCGATAATCCTTGCAGATAGTATACAACGCCTGCACCTCCGTCTAGCTTTTTCTTCATTCTTTAATTATATCATAGAACACGAGGACGTGCGCAAACACGCTTGTGTATTTATTCCCGTCTTTCTCTGTAACATTGTAACATTTTCTTCCGTTTTCTAGAAAAATTCATGATTTTTTCACTTTCTGCTTTATTTCTCGCAATATATTTGTTATAATGAAGCACGTTTACAGAAAAAGAGAGAAGCTCTGCACAGCTTGCAGCCATTGAGAGAGCACCACGATAAAGAGTGACGACAATGGCAGCCAAGCAGCTATCTCTCAGAAGTTATAAGGGAAAGAGGTAATCTTAAATGAAACAATTCTGTGCTTTAATCGGCAAGTTCTTTGGCATCATCGCCATCGTTTTTCTTGCCCTCGGTCTGACTATGCCCCAAAATTTCCTGTGGGTACTTGGTAAGGTTGGCGGTATCAGCGTACTGAGCTGTCTGCTTGGTGTTGTAATGTTCGGCATGGGCACCACGCTGAACCTCAAGGATTTTGCGCTCGTTTTAAAGCGTCCTGTTGATATTCTCATCGGCGTCTGCGCACAATACTTTATCATGCCGTTTCTGGCCTTCGGTCTGTCCATGGCCTTCAATCTTGACCCGGCGCTGACCACCGGCGTTGTCCTCGTAGGCACCTGCCCCGGCGGCACCTCCTCCAACGTTATCACCTTCATGTCGAAGGGCGACGTTGCTCTGTCCGTAACCATGACCAGTGTTTCCACCGTGCTGTCCCCGATTCTCACACCGTTCATCACCTACCTGATTATCGGCGAGAAAATCTCCTTCGACCCGGTCGGCATGTTCTGGAGCATCGTGCAAATCGTTATTCTGCCTATCTGCTTAGGTCTGGCTGTTAAATCCTTCCTGCCGAAGCTCGCAGAAAAAGCAACCGACTACCTGCCGGCTGTTTCCTCTATCGCTATTTCTCTGATTATCGCCGGCGTTATCGGTGCAAGCCGTGACCTGATTCTCAAGGCTCCTGGCCTGATTCTGCTGGTAGTAATCCTGCATAACTGCTGCGGCTATGCTCTCGGCTTTGCTATCGCCCGCCTCACCGGTCTCAGCTGGAAAAAGGCTGTTGCCCTGTCTATCGAGGTTGGTATGCAAAACTCCGGTCTGGCAACCGGTCTGGCAAAGGCTCACTTTGCCGCTCTGCCTGCTGCCACCGTTCCGGGCGCTGTCTTCTCCGCTTGGCATAACATCTCCGGCGCTCTGCTGGCCTGGGCTTATCAGAACTACCTGAATCCGAAGTTCGACCCTGACTATGAAAAAGAGCAGACTGAAGCTGTCGAAGCAGCCAAAGCCTGACAAATAACTGTATAACAAATAACCTTATGGCAAGCGCTCAGTTGCTGCGCCATAAGGTTATTTTTGTGTTATAATGTTATTAATAATTTAAGAAACGAGACTTCGCTATGAACGAAAAAGAACAAAAACTGCAAACCTATCACTCTCTGAGCAATATGCACCGCTTCCGCCTGCGCCTTTTCGCTGAGGGCATCCTCACCGGCGTTTTCGCCGGCCTCATCATCAGCTTCTTCCGCTTCGCCCTAATAGAAGCCGAAGCTCTGCGCGGTGCGCTTTATACCCGCCTTTGGGTCAGCAGCTGGAGCATCAACGCCTGCTGGTTCGCTGCCCTCGTCGCACTGGGCTTCATCCTGCACAAGCTCAACATTTTTGAGCCAATGGCCGCAGGCAGCGGTATCCCGCAGGTCAAGGGAACCATCCTCGGCCTGATGAAAATGCGCTGGCTGCGTGTGCTTTACGTCAAGCTTTCCGCCGGCATCCTCGGCATCGGCGCCGGCTTGTCACTGGGCCGCGAGGGACCGTCGATTCAGCTCGGCGCCGTAGCAGCCCAAGGCATCAGCCGCCTTTTGGGACGCACGCGCATGGAGGAACGCTATCTTTTGACGAGCGGTGCCAGCGCCGGTCTGGCCGCAGCCTTCAATGCGCCGCTGGCAGGCGTAATCTTTGCGCTGGAGGAGCTGCACCGCAACTTCTCTATCATGGTGCTGCTGCCCTCCATGGCCGCAGCCTTCACCGCCACGATAATCTCCCGCGCCATCTTTGGCCGTGCCACTATTTTTGATATCCCCGACCTGCAGCTGCTGCCCTTAAGCTACTACGGCATCGTCGTGCTCGTCGCCCTCGCTGCCGGCGCGTTCGGCGTCCTCTTTAACTGGGGACTTTTGAACATCGGTCGCTTCTACAGCCTGCCTCTGTTCCAAAAGCCGGTGCATAAAATCATCTTCGCCCTGCTCTGCGCAGGCGTATTGGGCTACTTCCTGCCCGAGGTGCTCGGCGGCGGCAACGAGCTTATCAACCAGCTCGCCAAGGCTCCTGCATCCCTGCAGCTGCTGCTCGTCTTTCTCGCAGGCAAGCTGCTCTTCACGCTCATCAGCTACGGCTGCGGCGTTCCCGGCGGCTTCTTCCTGCCCATGCTCGTTATCGGTGCGCTTTGCGGCAGCATCTGCGCCCAGGTGCTCATCCTGCTCGGCTGGATTGAGCCGATTTATGCCACCAACATCATGGTCGTAGCTATGGCCGCCCTCTTCTCCTCCTCCGTGCGCTCGCCGATTACCGGCACCGTGCTGATTATGGAGATGACCGCGTCCTACCAGCAGCTGCTGTCCCTTGCCATCGCCGCCATGGTAGCCTTCGTCATTGCTGAGCTTGCCCACAGCAAGCCTATTTACGAGGAGCTCATGCAGCGTATGCTCTGCAAGAACAGGCCTGCGCCTGTAACGCTGGAGCAGCGTAATGTCATCGAGCTGTCTGTCTGCAGCGGCAGCGCAGTCTGCGGCAAGCTGATTAAGGATATCCATTGGCCGAAGAACACTCTTCTCGTCGACGTCAAGCGTGGCGAGCAGCAGCTCATCCCCGCCGGCGACACGCGCCTTTTAAGCGGCGACTTCATCTACGTTCTGACCGAAAACGAGCACGTAGAGGAGCTCACGCAGATGGTGTGCGAATAAAAATAAAACAAAGAGCTGTTACTCCCTTCCGTTGCCTGCGCGGCAGAGGTTACGTAACAGCTCTCTTATTTTTTATATGCAGTTATATAGCTTACAGGCCCAGCATTACGTCGATAATCTCTTTATCCGTCTCGACCATGCCCTGGCTGGCAATCTTGCCGACAGCAGCAATCGTTTCATCAGCAGTTTCCTGCACAATGCCGTCGCCGCCCTCAAAGTTGTGCTCTGCCATAGCCATATCAAAGCCCAGCAGGCCGCCCTCGACTGCCATGGCAATCTTCGCAGCACAGGAGGACTTCGCACCGTCGCAAATGATGCCGCTGTTGATAGCCAAAGCATTTTCTACAGCATGCTCAATCTGCTCATCCGTGCAGTCATGCAGATACGCAATACCAGCGCCGCTGCCGCAGCCTGCGCTGACGGCGCCGCAATAAGCGGACAGCTTGCCGATGCCCTGCTTCAGATAAATCGTAATCAAATCGCTCAGCAGCACAGCACGCAGCAGCTTCTCCTCGCTTGCTGCCAATGCATGTGCGTAAATAACAACAGGAACAGAAGCCGTAATGCCTTGGTTGCCGCTGCCGGAGGTAATGACAACGGGCAGCTCACAGCCGTTCATGCGTGCGTCACTGCCTGCCGCTGCACTTGCACGTGCGCGCGTACGCAGGCTGTCCGGATCACGACGCAGCAAAATCTTGCCAATGCTTGCACCATAATCATGGTCCAGGCCTTCCTTAGAAATAGCCATGTTATATTCAATCTGACGCTCCAGCAAATGCTTCACATTATCCAGCGGCATATGGCGTGCTGCGTCCAGCACATCCTCAATGCGCCACAGGCTCTTAGCCTCTTCCTCTTCCGGCACGATAGGCTTGGAGAGAATCGTTGCACCGTTCTTCTTAATAGAGGTCACGTTCGTATGGTCTGTGCGGATGGTAACCTCAGCGTTTTGGCCGTTAGCCGCCAAAAATACGCGGATGTAGAAAATATCCGGCTCCTCGGAAACGTGTATCTTGATTTTGCCGGACTCTGCCAGCTCCTTCAGCGCAATCTTTTCCTCAGCAGTGATATAAGCCAGCACCTCCAGCTGACGCTCAGAATGTGCTGCCACAATGCCTGCTGCGCACGCAACCTCGATACCCTTCATATGGTCAGTGTTCGGCACAACAACGCTTTTTACGTTTTTGATAATATTGCGGCTAACCCAGATTTCTATTTCCTCAGGCTCAGCACCCAGCTGCTCACGGCAAACTGCCGCACAGTAAGCAATCGCAATCGGTTCGGTACAACCCATGGCAGGGATAAGCTCCTCTGCCAGCGCCTCCTCATAGATAGCATAATTTTTCTGCATTTGATATGTCCTCCATTTCCTATTCTCTCTGCTTCACTCTCAAAGCATCATTATACGAAAGCAAAGAGACAAAAATATTAATTTCTTGCTGATACCATAACACCTGACATACCGACGCAACAACCTATAGCACTTTAGGCATCCGCAGCTTAAATCATCTCGGATATTTTGATTGTCGTTCAGGCAACGGTATTTTTACACCCTCATATTCATAAGGCTCTAATCCAGATAATATACAAGTTCCATGTAATCATCTAGAGATTTCATTTTCGCCCTCATATCAAACTACTTATCTAATAATTTTAACATATTTCCCCCTTATTGTCTTGTAGAAAAATCTATATTTTTAATAATTTCTTCTACACACTTCTGAAGATTCTTCTTAATCTGTGTTTCCCAAAAACGTAAAACTATCCAGCCATTATCACGTAATTCAATAGTATTCTCAAGATCACGCTCCATATTACGGCGAATTTTTTCATGCCAATATTTCGCATTGGTTGTTACATCGTAACGCTCAAATGTTTTTCCATGCCAAAAATCTCCGTCGCAGAAAATAGCAATCTTATACTTAGTCAGTACAATATCAGGACGACAACCAAGAACTTTAAAGTTTTTACGATAACGTAGTCCCCTATGCCATAAAGCCTTACGCAGCATTACTTCTATTTTCGTGTCGCTACTGCGTATAGCCTGCATATTCTTGTGCCGCTGCTCTTTAGTCAATACATCCATTTCTGTTGCCTGCTTAATTATTCGGCTTCCTTTTCCTTAACATACTCAATAAACCGCTTAATAGTCCAGATTCTATCCTGCTTATCTCTCGGATAAGTTTTAATATACGGTTTAGGTACTACAAGAATAACTTTTTCACTCTGCATTTCGTCCATTTGCGCAGACGTAATTCCCTGCTGCATAGTACATAAAAACTTATTTTTATCGCGCAATCGGTCTGCTTCATTTAAAACTTGTCTCCATCTGTCTTTACATGTGGTTTTAGCAGCTAAACTTATAATTTTTTCTACACTAAAGCTAGTATCGTGATACGCTGCTTCTGACGGAAATATAAAGTCTGGTTTTTTACGACCTTCTGTTACAGCCTGTGCTGTATAGCTAACAGCATTACCGTCAAAAATTGCTGACAAATGATGCTCTAAACTCTTGCCTGCCCTGCTTTTTCTGCGGTTAAGGACCTGATTTGCCAATGTTATAAAATCTTCCACATTTTCAAAGCCATTTCTGATAGCTTCTCCATATCGCACATGCTCTAAAGCGCGAAAAAGCTTATACTCCATACTAGTCCAGTCCAATAATTTCTGGTCAGGATTAGAAATTATATATTCAAGATGATTATACACTATATTTTGTATATCCCTTGCTTTAGATGACATAATTTCAGAACTAGGAAATTCAGCTTTCAAATATGATATAAAGCTATAAATTTCCTTTTTCTCTTGTAAATCCAAATCAACATTACCTGTAGTTATTAAATTGTTTGTTTCCGTCGGAGCCATATTAAAATTTTCTAGAAATTGATTAATATCATCTTCTGTATTAAGTACAAATGCTTCATAATCTTCGTCAGATTCTTTAGACTGTACTAATACAAATAAAGCTCCTGTGTATTCCGGTTTTAAAAACGGAAAACCTTTGCCAAAATTAGTTATACGATACTCATTCCGCGTTTTGCTGCCATAGTAAATAAATCTGGTATCAGTATCTTTATAATTAAACCAGTGAATCTTTACCCATCTTTCACAATTACATCCTCTTTCACAAGGCTTATCAAACAATATAGGAATAGCAGGCTTAGAAATATATATACCAGCCTGATGCCCGCCAGTCTCACCTGTATCATTGGCCGACAAAAACTTACAAAACGCTTTCTTCCCATAAGATACTGAATTTATAGCCATTTGTAAAGCATCATTCATTCAGACAACCTCCCTATATCCATTAAGCCTATTGCTGATTTCCAGCTCATTGATTTTATTGATAATCAGCTTAGCAACAGCAGCCATAAGCGGTACTACAACAGAATTTCCAAACTGTCTGTAGGCCTGAGTATCCGAAACAGGAATAGCAAAAGAATCTGGAAAGCCTTGCAATCTTGCACATTCTCTAGGAGTAAGCTTGCGAGGATTTTTCCCATCCTGCTCAATCAAAACCTCAGAACCATCTTTATAATATCTTGCGCTTAAAGTTCTAGATACCCCATCCAGAGGAGCTATGCCATAACCAAACCCGTTACCGGCAGCTTTATGTTTAGCTGCATAATTTTGGAGATATATCCATAATTTATCAGACAGTGTATATTTTTCACTAACTTCTTTCTCCAATATATCCGCAATCACTGGTTTAGGTTCCTTTGGTATAATATTAAATTCAAAATCAAAAAAGCTGCCATATCTTTCTCTATCAAAGCCAACTATAATAATACGTTCCCTATGCTGCGGAACAAAAGCCTGACCATCTATAACCTTATAAAAAACTTCATAGCCAAGTTCATTTAAGGACTCTGTAATGACTTTAAAGGTTTTTCCTTTATCATGACTACATAAATTTTTTACATTCTCCAACATAAACGCTTTAGGTCTTTTAGCTTCCAGTATACGGCAAACATCAAAAAATAATGTTCCCTGTGTTTTATCTGCAAAACCTGTAGCTCGGCCTAAGCTGTTTTTCTTAGATACTCCGGCTATAGAAAACGGCTGACAAGGAAATCCTGCAACAAGAACATCATGATCCGGAATATCGTCCGCATTAACTTGCGTTATATCACCATCTGGCATAT
>URVO01000045.1 GCA_900551335.1 uncultured Phascolarctobacterium sp. | reverse complement strand
GAGCATGAAGGACATTCCCACGCCCATGGCGACGCATGTGGCTGCGGCCACGACCATGAGCATGAAGGACATTCCCACGCCCATGGCGACGCCTGTGGCTGCGGCCATACCCATGAGGGCACAGGCGACCATGAACATACCCATGAGCATGCACACGCTCATACCCATGCTCACCACGTTCCTGGTCACCCCGCTGACTGCGAGTGCGAAATTTGCCATCCGCATGAGGAATACTGCGATGTATGCGGTGAAAGCCTGGCGCATTGCACCTGCCGTATGCCGGATGCCGATAAGGTAAAGCGAGTATATATATTGAAGAATCTTGGCTGTGCTAACTGTGCTGCCAAGATGGAATACAAAATCAAAGAGCTGCCGGGCGTAACCTATGCTAACGTCAGCTTTGCTACCAAGCAGCTGCGCTTGAGCGCTGCTGACCATGAAGCTTTGCTGCCGGAGATTCAAAAAATCTGCACCTCGATTGAGTCTGACGTAGAGGTTGTTCCTCGCGACCGTCGTCCGCAATTAGGCGGCAAATCCAGAGTATATCTGGTGAAGAATCTGGACTGCGCTAACTGCGGTGCCAAGATTGAACGTGCGCTGAACGCTATGCCTGAGATTGATGAAGCAACCCTGACCTTTACTACGAAAAAGCTGCGCGTAAGTGCAAAAAATTACAATGGTCTGCTGGAGAAGATGCAGGCTGTAACCGATAAGGTGGAAGAGGGCGTTGTGCTGGTAGAGTCTGAAAGCAAGCCGTCTCTGGCTCCGGAGCTGGAGGAGCGCAAGAAGTCCGGCGGTATCCTCTCCGAGCTCAGCGAAAAGCAGACGATCATTGAAATCGTACTGGGCGGTGCGGTGTTCATCATCACCGAATGGCTTGGTCTGGTGCCGGAAGCGTACCATATGTACTTCCTGATTTTCGCTTACATCCTGCTGGGTGGTCGCATTGTATTGACTGCCTTGAAGAATATCGCTAAGGGTAATGTGTTCGACGAAAACTTCCTGATGACTGTTGCTACGCTGGGTGCGTTTGCTATCCAAGCGTGGGAAGAGGCTGTTGGCGTTATGTTCTTCTACCGCGTGGGCGAATATTTTGAGCAGCGTGCCGTAGAAAAGAGCCGCGGACAGATTATGGATGCTGTCGACCTGCGTCCGGAGGTTGTCAACCTGCTGGTGGGCGAAGAGGTGAAGGTTATTCCTGCTGCCGATGCTCATGTAGGCGATATCCTGCTGGTGCGCGTAGGCGACCGTATTCCTCTGGACGGCGTTGTTATTGACGGCGAAAGCCTTGTTGATACCTCCCCGGTAACCGGTGAGCCTGTACCTGTGAAGCGTCAATATGGCGATGAGGTTGTTTCCGGCTGCGTGAACACCTCCGGTATGTTGAAAATCCGTGTTGAGAAGGTGCTTGAGGAGTCCATGGTAACGCGTATTCTGGACAGCGTGGAAAACGCTGCTGCCAGCAAGCCGACCATTGACCGCTTTATTACCCGCTTTGCACGTATCTATACTCCGTTCGTTGTTGCTGCCGCAGTGCTGACTGCTGTGATCCCGTCTCTGATTACCGGCGACTGGAATAAGTGGATTTACACTGCGCTGACCTTCCTCGTTATCAGTTGTCCGTGCGCACTGGTGCTGAGCGTACCGCTGGCATTCTTCTCCGGCATTGGCGCAGGCTCCAAGTATGGCATTCTCTTCAAGGGCGGCGTAGCTATGGAAGCACTGAAAAATATTGCTGCTGTAGTTATGGATAAGACTGGTACGGTTACGAAGGGTAACTTTGTGCTGCAAAAGGTTAATGCTGCTGAAGGCATGAGCGAGGATGAGCTGCTGCGTCTGTGCGCTAGTGCAGAGCTTGTTTCTACCCATCCGATTGCTGTAAGCATCGTAGAGGCGGCTAAGGCTAAAAATATTGAGCTGGTGCGTCCTGATAAATTTGAAGAAATTGCCGGCGAAGGCTTGGTAGCAAGCTTTGGCGAACGCAAGGTGCTGTGCGGCAATACGAAGCTTCTGGAACGCTTCAATGTAGAATATGGCGGCTATGTGCCGACTGAAAGCGGCAGTGAGGTGCTTGTTGCAGACAATGGCCTGTATATGGGACAGCTGCTGATTAATGATACGCTGAAGGAAGATGCCAAGGAGGCTATTGCTTCCCTGAAAAAACAAGGTCTGGTTACGGCTATGCTGACCGGCGATGCGCAGAAGGAGGCACAGGCTGTGGCGAAGGCTGCAGGCATCGACGAGGTGCGTGCTCAGCTGCTGCCGCAGGATAAGCTCAGCGAGCTGAATATGCTGCGCAACAAGTACGGCCCGGTTATGTTCGTTGGCGACGGCATCAATGATGCGCCGGTTCTGGCTGGTGCAGATGCCGGTGCTGCTATGGGCAGCGGTGCTGACGCTGCAATTGAAGCAGCAGATGTTGTTTTCATGAACTCCGAAGTAAAGGCTATTCCGCAGGCTATTGCAATTGCACGTGCAACCGGTGCTATAGCTTGGCAGAACGTAATCTTCGCTCTTGCAGTAAAGGTTGTCATCATGATTGCCGGCCTCATGGGCTATGCTTCCATGTGGGCAGCAGTTTTCGCGGATACTGGTGTATCGCTGCTGTGCGTACTGAATTCTATTCGTATCCTTTACAAAAAAATCTAACGTAAGAGGGCGTTTTTTATCAGAACTTGACCTTGAAATGTTGTGGCTAATATAAAATTGCAGTTTCTTTGGGCTGACTAAATGGTCAGCCCAAAATTTTTGTAAACACGACAGCTTCTGCTAACTATTTTTGTAAATTAGCCTAGGAATTTCAAAAAAACACTTGACAAAAATTTATAGCTGGCGTAAACTTTTTCTAGCGGTTAGGAATGCCTAACCGTTTAAAAATCGTATAAAGTTAGTATCTGCTAACATTTTTTTGGAGGGAAAAATGATGCCTTTATTGATGGCCCGTCGTGGCGAGACTAACAAAATCAGTGCTGTACATGGCAAAGACGATACAAGACGTTTTCTGGCAAATCTGGGCTTTGTTGAAGGCTCAGCTGTAACTGTTATTTCCGAGATTGACGGTAATCTCATCGTCAATGTTAAGGATGCCCGTATTGCTTTAAGCAAGCAGATGGCAGCCAAAATATTTATCTGATACAATTGGAGGGTATTATGAAAACATTAAAGGATGTTCCTGTTGGCGAAACCGTCACCGTTACCAAGCTCGTTGGTGAGGGTGCAGTAAAAAGACGCATTATGGATATGGGCGTGACCAAGGGTGTGAGCGTGTTTGTACGCAAGGTTGCACCGCTTGGCGACCCGGTTGAGGTTACGGTGCGCGGCTATGAGCTGACGCTGCGTAACGGCGAAGCTGAGCATATCGTTGTAGAATAAGTGGAGGACGAAGATGAAGCAAATAAAGATTGCCCTGATTGGTAACCCTAACTGCGGCAAAACAACAATGTTTAATGATTTGACCGGCTCCAACCAATATGTTGGCAATTGGCCCGGCGTAACTGTAGAGAAAAAAGAAGGCGGCCTGAAAGGTCATGATGATGTAATTATCACTGACCTGCCCGGTATTTACTCCCTGTCTCCATACACTCTGGAGGAGGTTGTATCCCGCAACTATCTGCTGGAGAATGATGTTGACGGCGTGCTGAATCTGGTCGACGGCTCTAACATCGAACGTAACCTGTATTTGACTACACAGGTTATGGAAATGGGCTATCCTGTAACCATTGCCTTGAACATGATTGATATCGTCCGCAAGAATGGCGATAAGATTGATACTAAGAAGCTGGCTGCAGAGCTTGGCTGCGCTATCGTAGAAACCTCTGCGCTGCAGGGCGAAGGCACCGGCGAGGCTGCAGAAAAGGCTATCAGTGCTGTTGGCAGCGCTGCTCCGAAATATATGCGCTTCAGCAGTGAGGTTGAGGCTGCACTGACCGCTATAGCTCGTGAGGCTGGCAACAAGGTTCACGGCGCAAGCGAGCGCTGGCTGCTGGTTAAGCTGTTTGAGCGTGACCAGAAAATTGCTGCTGCCCTTGGCCTCAGTGAAGGCGAGCAGGCGAAGATTGAAGAAATCATCGCTGCCTGCGAGGAAGCTATAGATGATGATTCTGAAAGCATTATTACCAATGAGCGTTATAACTACATTGGCGAGCTGATGAGCAAGGCAGTTGTTAAAGGCCAGACCGGCCTGACAATCTCTGATAAAATCGACAGCATTGTCACGAACCGTTTCCTGGCTCTGCCGATTTTTGCTATCGTTATGTTCCTTGTTTACTACATCGCCGTCGATACTGTAGGTACTATCGTAACTGACTTCACGAATGATACGCTGTTCGGCGAATGGATTCAGCCTTGGGTGCAGGAGCACATGGAGGCTGCTGAATGTGAGGATTGGCTGGTATCCCTTGTTGTTGATGGCATCATCGGCGGCATTGGCGCACCGATTGGCTTCGCTCCGCAGATGGCGATAGTTTTCCTGCTGCTGAGCTTCCTTGAGGACTGCGGCTATATGGCTCGTGTAGCCTTCATCATGGATCGTTTCTTCCGTCAGTTCGGCATGAGCGGCAAGAGCTTTATTCCTCTGCTGATTTCCTCCGGCTGCGGCGTTCCTGGCATCATGGCCAGCCGTACTATTGAAAATGAAAAGGACCGTCGTCTGACCATCATGACCACGACCTTCATTCCCTGCGGCGCTAAGCTTCCTGTTATTGCCTTGCTTTCCGGCGCTATCATGGGCGGCGACTGGTATATGGCACCGATTATGTACTTTGTTGGCTTCTTCGCTGTCATCACCGCCTGCATCATTCTGAAAAAGACTGAGCTGTTCGCCGGTGATCCGGCTCCGTTCGTTATGGAGCTGCCGCCGTACCATCTGCCTGCTGCTAAAAACGTTCTGCTGCATACCTGGGAGCGCGTATCCGGCTTCTTGAAAAAAGCTGGTACCATCATCTTCCTGTGCTGCGTAGTTATGTGGTTCCTGGCAAGCTATGGTATCGACGAGGGCTCTATCGCTTTGGTTGATACAGAAAAAAGCTTTGTTGCTTACATTGGTAACGGCCTTGCTCCTATCTTTGCTCCCTTGGGCTTCGACAGCTGGCAGGCAGTGGCAGCAGCCTTCTCCGGCTTTGTTGCTAAGGAATCCATCGTCAGCACAATGGCTATTCTGGCAGGCCTTGCTGATGCGGCTGAGGATGAGCCTGACCTGTGGAATGCTGTTATGGCCTTCTTCCCGAACGCTGTAGCTGCCTTCACCTTCCTGGTCTTCAACCTGCTCGATTCTCCGTGCCTGGCAGCTATCTCCACGATGAGCCAGGAAATGAACAGCAAGAAATGGACCTGGGCAACCCTACTCTTCCAAAACCTGTATGCTTACAGCATCTGCCTCATGGTTTACCAATTCGGCAGAGTATTTGTGGGCGGTGAAGCCTTCAGCTTTGGTACAGGCGTAGCAGTTGTCTTCCTTGCCGCCTTCCTGTATCTGCTCTTCCGTCCGGCTAAGAAAGCTACTGGTGAGACTGTGCTGAGCGTTGACGCAAAATAAAAGAGGTGTATTCTATGGCAACCTGGATTATAGGTCTGATTATTGTTGGCTGTGTTTATCTGGCATCCAAGCAGGTCATCAAGGCACATAAAACTGGTGGCTGCATTGGCTGTGATGCCGGCGACAAGGGCTGCTGCCCGCATTGCAAGCACACAACAACTATTAACCTGAGAAAAAAATAAATAGGTAAGACTTTGATAAGTATATGAGAGGTCAGCTGCGGCTGGCCTCTTTTTTGCGCTTATGAAAGAAAGAAGGGCGCTTAGGAATTGGCTTCCCAAATGCTTGTTGCAGTATATTTTGACAGCTTTTTACACAAGATATAGTGTAAAAGAAAATATGCGATAACAAGATGTTGACAAATCCGTGTAATCGTGTATAATAGACACATAACCTGATGCAGGCTGCTTCCTGACGGATGAGTGGAATTGACCACGTGGAGGCAGCATAGTGCAGAGCCGACCGTCTGGGCAAATCTTGCCTAGGCGTTTTTCTTTATAAGGAGCAAAGAAAAACCCGGGTGACCAGGTAAAGCTTATAAAGAGAGGTAATGATTATGCAGCAGACAAAAAATAAGTGGCTGATTGTGCTGGCAGCCATCGGTATTCATATCAGCATTGGCAGTGTATATGCTTGGAGCGTGCTCACGAAGCCTATCATGCAGGCGATGGGCTTTTCGCTGAAGGAGGTAACGTGGACCTTTTCGCTGGCGATTTTGTTTTTGGGCACGTCCGCAGGCTTTCTTGGTACGTATGTAGAAAAATATGGCCCGCGTCGCAGCGGTCTTTTGTCAATGTGCTTTTTCGTCAGCGGCCTTTTGGGTACGGCGTATGCGCTGACGCAGCAAAGTCTGCTGCTTTTATATCTGTTCTACGGCGTTATCGGCGGCATCGGTCTGGGCACAGGCTATATCACGCCTGTGTCGACGCTCGTAAAGTGGTTCCCGAATAACCGCGGCCTGGCGACCGGTCTGGCCATTATGGGCTTTGGCTTCGCCAGCCTTGTGGCAGGTCCGCTGATGCAGATTCTGATAGCAAAGTTTGGCCTGGTGCAGAACTTTATCATTTTAGCGTGCATTTATGCTGTGGTGATGACGGCTTCTGCTCTTTATCTGGAGCCGCCGAAGAAGGTGGTTGTGGAGTCGAAGGGCGAGTTTAAGGCTAAGCTGCCGGAGCAGGGACAGTTTACGGTGCAGCAGGCTATGCATACGTGGCAGTTCTATGCTTTATGGTGGATTTTCTTCACGAATATCACCTGCGGTATCGGTCTTTTGGCAGTAGCATCGCCCATGGCGCAGGAGGTTATCGGTATGTCGCCGATTGCCGCAGCGTCTATGGTGGGCATTATCGGCCTGCTGAACGGCGGCGGCCGCATCGTCTGGTCGACGATTTCTGATTATCTCGGCAGAGCGAATACCTATATTATCTTTTTCATCATTGAAATAGCGGCGTTCTATCTTTTGGGCGGCGTGACGGACAGCTTTATGTTCCAGCTTTTGGTGTTCATTATTATCACCTGCTATGGCGGCGGCTTTTCCTGTATGCCGGCGTATCTGAGCGATTTGTTTGGTACGAAGCAGCTCAGCGCTATTCACGGACGTATTCTTACGGCGTGGGGCCTGGCCGGTATCGCCGGTCCGCTGCTGCTGTCGGTTATTTATGAGAGCACGCACAGCTATAGCGTGACGCTGTATTTCTTTAGCGCATCGTTTATCATCAGTCTGGCCTTGGCGCTGGTACTGAAGCTGAAGGGCAAAACTGCATAATTTAAAGCTAACTATGGCAGATGCTGGACATTAGTTTAAAGACTTTGTGAAGCTATATACTTTGCTTTTTGAGAGGAGTATAATAAAGGTATAGGGACTAGCTGTAGTCCTGTTACGTTGGTTGATTCTAGCAAAGGAGTGAAGACGATGACGACGCAAAAACTTTTTATTTGCAAACACTGCGGCAATATTGTAGCGAAGATTCATGACGGTGGCGGCGAGCTGGTGTGCTGTGGCGACCCGATGCAGGAGCTTGTGCCTAACACTGTAGATGCGGCGCAGGAAAAGCATGTTCCCGTAATTAGCGTTGCTGGCGCGAAGGTTAATGTGGCAGTCGGCAGCACGCTTCACCCGATGCTTGCGGCGCACTATATCCAGTGGATTTATCTCGCAACGACGCACGGCGGACATTTCTGGAAGCTGGGGCCGGGCGATGAGCCGAAGGCGGAGTTCATGCTGATGGAGGGAGAGGAGCCGCTCGCGGCGTATGAATATTGCAATCTGCATGGCCTGTGGATGGCAGAAGTGAAGTAAAAATGTCGCACTGGGCGACTTAAAGTGAGTAAAAAAGCAGCCGCTGCGCGTGAGCGTGGCGGCTGTTTGGCGTTAAGAAAAAGTTATCAAAAAGAGAGGTTGTGTGATATAATTTGAGTAGGGATGTATGTAAATGTGATATAAGATGGAGGTATGCATAATGACCAACTATTACAGCACGATAAACGAAGTGGTTCTTACTTTTTCTAATATTTCACGTAACAAAGATGGGTTTGCAAGTATAGTCGCTCGTTTTGAACGTCCGAATGCTACAGGATTTGATTATGCTGAATGGCAGTTGCCGTGTATTGCAAATACCAAGGCTTTTGGATTTTCAGAGGATGATATTATGATGCAGGAGCGTTATCTGCGTAACAATATGCCTTTGATTTGGGAGATAGCGAGAGAAAAGGAGCTGCAAAAAAGTGCCTAAAGCGTTACTTGATTTTATGGGATATGTTTTTTTCTTTTGGTCACGCGAAGATGGCGAACCGCCTCATGTTCATGTATGCAAAGGTGCTCCGTCAAAGACGTCTGCAAAATTTTGGATAAAAGATGATGAGATTATTATGGAGCATAATGATGCGCATATTCCTGCTAAGGATTTGAAAAAGATTCAGATGTATATTAGTTTGAATAAAAAGGATATTATTTATGAGTGGTTTAGACATTTTGGACAGTAAGGTAGATGTTTATGCTTTAGCAGATGCTGCTGAGGTTATCGTTCAAGGATATGCGTTTTTTGATAGAGGCGACAGTGTTACTATAATCAATTTGCATAAGCCAAATGAGATTGCTCGTTTTTATAATAACGAACTAATTGAAACTAATATGGATGATATCGAAGCGTATAAGGTAAATAAGCTTTATCAGGCGAATGTGAAGTATATGGAGAAGGATTATGCCAAAGTACTTTGATTTGGGAGATGGCGAGAGAAAAGGAGCTGCAAAAAAGTGCCTTACTACCCTCTTGACAACCACCCCTGTTCCTTGCTAAGATATAGAGTATAACAAAATACCTAAAGGCGAGGAACGGAAGGCTTTTTTCCGCAAGGCCACGAAAGAGAAGCAGCGGTTGGTGCAAGCTGTGTGGCGG
>URVO01000044.1 GCA_900551335.1 uncultured Phascolarctobacterium sp. | reverse complement strand
ATTCAAGCCTATCGATTGGGGCGCTAAAGAGGCTGAGCTGAAATCCAAGCGTATTGATGCTATCTGGAACTGCTTCACCGTTAATTCGGAGCGTGAAAAGGTTTATGGCATGTCCAAGCCCTACATCACCAACTCTCAGCTGGTTGTTGTACCTAAGGATTCTCCTATCAAAACTCTTGCTGACCTTAAGGGCAAGGTTGTTGCTGTTCAGGATGACAGCACCGGCTCTTATCTGTTAGAGCAGCCTGCACACAAGGATATGGCTGCAGGACTGAAGGAGATTCGTAAATATCCTGATTTCGCTGCGATCTACATGGAGCTGGACAACAAGCGTGTTGATGCTGCTATCGTTGACGCAGTGCTGGCTCGTGGCTACTATGATAAAAAGAAACCGGATACCTACAGAATTCT
Source organism: uncultured Phascolarctobacterium sp. (assembly GCA_900551335.1). Taxonomy (GTDB): domain Bacteria; phylum Bacillota; class Negativicutes; order Acidaminococcales; family Acidaminococcaceae; genus Phascolarctobacterium_A. The sequence goes on along the minus strand of URVO01000044.1, from coordinate 8,669 downwards.
GGACGAAACCATGGGTGATGAGGTTGTAGCTATTGCCTTCCGTAAGGACGACAAGGAATTCAGAGAGCGCATTGACAAGGCTATGGACGAAATGAAGAAGGATGGCACCTGCAAAAAGATTTCCGAAAAATGGATGGGTGCAGATATCACTCTTTATAACAAATAAGGTCGACGTTAGCGCGTAGATGTGGTAAAATTGTACATAGCTACTAAGTTAAATTAGTAAAAAAGCAAGGGCTGTCGCAGCAACCGCTACGGCAGCCCCAATTATGATTATTGGAGAGTTATTTATGGATTACGTTATGAACATCATTCCGCAGATGCTGGATGGCTGCCTGGTGTCGTTCCAGGTATTTATTATCACGATTGTGCTGAGCATTCCGCTCGGCGTGCTGCTGAGCTTGGGCCGTGTGTCGGGCATTAAGCCGCTGCAGGCGCTGATTGGCTGCTATGTATGGATTTTGCGCGGCACACCGCTGATGCTGCAGATTTTCTTTGTGTATTTTGTGCTGCCGTCCGTGGGCATCCGCCTGCCGGACTTTGAATCGGCGATTGTGGCCTTTGTTTTGAACTATGCTGCTTATTTCTGCGAAATTTTCCGTGCCGGCATTCAGGCTATTCCGCAGGGACAGTATGAGGCAGCGCATACCCTGGGCATGAACTATGTGCAGACGATGCGCCGTATTATTCTGCCGCAGGTTGTGCGCATTATTCTGCCGCCTATCAGCAATGAGACGATTACGCTGGTTAAGGATACCTCTTTGGTATATGTTCTCGCGATGAACGACCTTATGCGTACTGCACGTAACCTTGTACAGCGTGACTTCAGCATTACGCCGTTCATTGTTGCTGCTGTGTTCTATCTGGTGGCTACGTTGATTTTGACGGTTGTGTTTGAGAAGCTGGAGAAGCGCTTCTCTAAATACGATGCTTAAACTGACGATAAAGCAACTTAAATCTGGAATGTAAGGAATAAGAAAATGCAAAATAAAATCAGTGCAAAAAATATCTGGAAAAAATTTAATAACTTAGAGGTTTTAAAGGGTATCGACCTGGAGGTCAATGAGGGCGAAGTTGTCGCTGTTATCGGACCGTCCGGCGGCGGCAAGAGTACGCTGCTGCGCTGCCTGAATAAGCTGGAGACTGTTGACAAGGGCAGCATTACGATTGATGGCGAGGTGCTGTGCAGCGAGACTGCCGGTGGTACGGAATATGTCAGCAAGAACGATACGCGCCGCATTGCCTGCAAGATGGGCATGGTGTTTCAGCAGTTCAACCTCTTTCCACATATGACGGTGCTGGAGAATCTTATCGAAGCGCCGGTGAATGTGCAGAAGCGTGACCGCGATGAGGTTATCAAGGAGGCCGAGGTGCTGCTGAAAAAGGTTGGTCTGTCAGATAAGCGTGATGTATATCCGCGTAAGCTGTCCGGCGGTCAGCAGCAGCGTGTGGCGATTGCGCGTGCGCTGGCAATGAAGCCTTCGATTATGCTGTTCGACGAGCCGACGTCCTCGCTGGATCCGGAGCTGACGGGTGAGGTTCTGCGCACGATGCGCGAGCTGGCTGAGGAAAATATGACGATGGTGGTCGTAACGCACGAGATGGGCTTTGCGCGTGAGGTAGCGACGAAGGTTGTCTTTATGGCTGACGGCCACATGCAGGAGCAGGGAAGTCCTGAGGATATTTTTACGAAGCCGCAGAACGACCGCCTGAAGTCCTTCCTGAAGGTGATTTTGAAATAAATTTAGTTCACAGTTATTTTAAAATTATTACCTACGTTTGTCATAATAAGTTGCTATAATAATACTCGAGGATGAAAGGAACCAAGCCAAGATTACTTTCATTAACTCCAATAAACATATCTTTTCATCATACACCTCTCCTTAAGTACACCGCACAGATACGTGAATGTGCGGTGTACTTTTTTTGCGTAAAAAAATCCCTGAAGCCAGGCGTTCTGCGTTTAGCCTCAGGGATTGCTTTTTATTTGCCTTTAAACAGCGTGCCGAAGATGCCGCGCACGATTTGTGTGCCGATGGTACGGGCAGCTGTGTTAATCGTGTTGTCGATAACCTTGTCGACGATGGTTTTCTGCTGACGTGTGGGACGGGACGCACGCTCGGCAGCTCTGCGCTCCAGCTCCTGGCGGCGGTCCTCCGCTCTGCGTTCGCGCTCTGCTGCCTGCGCCGCTTTGGCGTCCTCCTTGGCCTGCTTTTCTGCTTCCTTCGCCTTGGCAGCGGCTTCTGCCTCCTCCTGTGCTGCTTCAGCACGGCCTGTCAGGATTTCGTAGGCCGATTCGCGGTCGACGCTGTGTGCATATTTGCTATACAGCGGACTGGCAGCGATTTTCTGCTGGCGCAGGTCTTCGCTGCAAACGCCCAGATAGCTGCGCGGCGGCATGACGTAGGCACGCTGCACGATAGTGGGAATGCCTTCGAGGTCAAGCAGGGAGACGAGCACCTCGCCCGTACCAAGCTCGCCGAGGGCTGTTTCTGCGTCCAGGTTTGGGTTGGCGCGGAAGGATTGCGCCGTAGCCTTGAGCGCCTTGCGCTCCTTCGGCGTGTAGGCACGCAGTGCATGCTGAATCTTGTTGCCGAGCTGTGCCAGTACGTTTTCCGGAACATCGGCAGGCTGCTGCGTGATGAAGTAGATGCCGATGCCCTTGGAGCGGATAAGACGGACAATCTGCTCTACCTTGGCAAGCAGCGACGCAGGTGCGTCCTTGAAAATCAGGTGCGCCTCGTCGAAGAAGAAGACCATCTTCGGCTTGTCAAGGTCGCCTGCCTCCGGCATCATTTCGTAAAGCTCGGAGAGCATCCATAGCAGGAAGGTGGAGTAGAGCAGCGGATTTTGGAAAAGCTCCGTGCAATGCAGCAGGTTAATCATGCCGCGGCCATTTTCGTTTGTTGTGAACCAGTCCTTGATGTCGAGCGCAGGCTCACCGAAGAAGGTGTTGGCGCCCTGGTCCTCCAGACGCAGCAGCGCACGCTGAATAGCACCGACGCTTTGGGCAGTGATGTTGCCGTACTGCGTTTTGAAGTCGGCGGCGTTGTCGCCGACGTATTGCACCATGCTGCGCAAATCCTTGAAGTCGAGCAGCAGCAGGCCCTGGTCGTCAGCAACGCGGAAAACGATGCTGAGCACGCCGGACTGCGTATCGTTAAGCTCCAGCAGGCGTGCCAAAAGGTCAGGGCCCATCTCGGAGATGGTTGTGCGCACCGGCAGACCTTTTTTGCCATAAACATCCCAGAAGGTTACGGGATAGCCGCTGAATTTCCATTGTGTTTCCAGTCCCAGCTTATTGCGCAGGCGCTTTTGGAAGCCCTCGCTGTCCTCACCGGGCAGGCACATGCCGGAAACGTCGCCCTTGATATCGGCCAAAAAAACGGGAACGCCCATCTCGCTGAACGATTCTGCCAGCACCTTGAGCGTTACTGTTTTGCCGGTACCGGTGGCGCCGGCGATAAGGCCGTGACGGTTGGCCATTTTTGGATACATATAAATACCGCCCTTGTCATTTTGACAGAGCCAGATTTTATGCAGCTTTTCAATATACATGGGAGTTACCTCCTTTGCTTATCTTAGTAGGACCGCTTGCCCCAGAGCGGATGGCTGCATTCACGCAGGGCCAGACGGTGTACAAGGCGTGCCGCTTCCTCCAGCGGCACATCCTCGCGCGCTTCGCCGCGCTCGAGGACGCAGAGCGGATGCTCGCTGCCGACCTCGCCGCCGGGAAGATAAATATATTCCTCGTTTTCGTTGTCGCCGAAGATAAATCCGGCGAGCAGCTTTTCTTGTGTTACTTTAGACATAGAACCCTCAATAAATACGCAAAATATTTTTTAGAACATGCGCTTTTTCCAGAGCAGCACGGCGCTGCCGATAGCAACGATTACAGCCAGCGAAACGACGATGGCAAAGCCGTAGGGATTGTCGGAGAAGGGAACCTCGACGTTCATGCCCCACAGACCGCTGATTAAGGTCGGAATCGCCAGTATGATGGTGATAGATGCCAAGAATTTCATGACCAGGTTCAGGTTGTTGCTGATGATGCTGGCGAATACTTCCATCATGCTGTTAAGAATGTGGCTGTACATTTCAACCATCTCGACAGCCTGCTTATATTCAATGATAACGTCGTCGAGCAAATCCTCGTCCTCCTCGTAGACCTTGACGAGGTGCTGGGATTGCGTAGCATTGCGCAGACGCAGCAGACGCTCGAGCACAATGGAGTTGCTGCGCAGGGACGTGGAGAAGTAGGTCAGAGATTTTTGCAGGTCAAGCAAGTTGAACAGCTCATTGTTTTCCATCGACTGACGCAGGTGAATTTCCAGCTCATCAGTACGGCGGATGATGATACGGATATATTTCAGATAGAGCGTTGCAGATTTATAAAGAATCTGGAACAGAAAGCGCGTTTTCTTGAAGGTGCTGAACACCTTGCTGTTGTGCGCGCCAAAATCCGCAGTAACGGCGTTAGGCTCCAGACAGATGGTGGCAATGCCCATCTCGGTTACGACAATGCCCAAAGGCAGCGTGTCGTAGTCCTTGTTACTGCGCAGAAAAGGAATATCGACCAAAATCAGAATCTGGTCATCGTCAACCTCGATACGCGATTTTTCTTCTTCGTCCAGTGCGGCGCTGAGAAAATCCATCTGGATTTTTGTGGCCGCAGATATTTCCTGCAGCTCTTCCATAGAAGGCGCCACTATGTTGAGCCAATAGCCCTTTTCTAAATTGTCTAATTCCAGCTCGTCGAGTCCCTGGTCGGTGCTTTTTACGACCTTATACATAGCGCAGCCTCCTCTCTTTCAGCTTGTTAAGGCATTAAATATTGGCTTTGATAGCCTGCGACAGCTGGTCAGCGCAGCTTGTGCCGCGGCCGCGGCAGTCGTTGCCTGCGAGCAGCTCAGCGATTTCTAAAGCATCCTTGCCTTCTACAAGCTTGCCGATAGCCAGCAGGTTGCCGGGGCAGCCGCCTTCAAATTGCACGTTGTGCAGCTTGCCATCTACTATATCAAACGTAATCTTGCGGGAGCAGACTCCCTTGGTTGCGTAGCTAAACATAATTTAATCCTCCTGTGTTATAACATACATTAAACAGTTCGACAAAAAAATATAAAATCCTTTTTCCTGTCAGGCATGAAAGTAATTTTTGCGTAAAATATTTTACAAAAAAGCGCTGCGGGAAAAAAGTTTACGCGAAAGCTTTTCTTTCGCTACGAATATGGTATAATATAATACAAATTATTGTGCGTTGTAGGATGGTAGTATGGTTTTTTATCTTACATCAGCATTATGCTTTGGCAGCATGGAAGAAAGGTAGTGTATTTTTTATGTCTATTCAATTGGTTATTGTCGTGGTCTACATAGCTCTGCTGTTTGGCATCAGCTTGTGGGCGAAGCACAAAGCAGATAAAGGCTCTACAGCCTTTTTGCTTGCAGGTCGTAAGCTGGGTACGATTTTGGTCGCCGTCAATGTGACAGGTCTGGCAGTCGGCGCTGCTTCTACGGTTGGCGTGGCGCAGCGTGCGTTCAGCGTCGGTATGGCAGCGGGCTGGTATAATGGCGCGTGGGCTATGGGCGCTGTGGTTATGGGCCTTTTGGCAGCAGGCAAGCTGCGTGCGATGAAGGTTTCTACGATTCCTGAATTCTTTGAGTACTACTATGATACTAAGGGCCGCGCGATTGCCGCAATTGGTCTGGTAATTATTATGTGCGTTATTACGGCGCTGCAGTATATGGCAGGCGGTGCAATCCTGTCCTCGCTGCTGCCTGATATTTTCTCCTTCAAGGGCGGCATGATTATGAGTGCTGTTGTCTTCATCGGCATCACGCTTATCGGCGGCCTGTGGTCTAGCGGTCTGGCAAACATTGTCAGCGTAAGCTTGATTTATATCGGTATTATTTACTCTGCTGTACAGTCCGTGGCTAATGTCGGCGGCTGGGACGCAGTGATGAGCAAGCTGCCGAACGCAGAGGTTATGGCAAGTCCTGTCGGCGGCTTGGCACTGGCAACTATTTTAGGCTGGGTTATTGTTATGATTACCCAGACGATTACGGCGCAGGGCCCTGTACAGATTGCCTGCGGCGCGAAGAACGCTAAGGCAGCGCGTAACGGCTATCTGCTGGCTGCGTTGATGATTTTCCCGGTTGGCTTCATCTGCGCTGTGCTGGGCATTGTCTGCAAGGTTATGTATCCGGAAATGCCTGTCGCTCAGGCTGCTCTGGCTATGCCGAAGGTTGTTATGACGCTTGACCCGCTGGCTGGCGGCGTAACGCTGGCTGCTCTGTGGGCTGCGGATGTATCCACTGCTTGCACGATTCTGCTGGGTGCAGCAACGCTGTTCAGTAAGGATATTTACAAACGCTTTATGAATCCGTCTATCAGCGATGATAAATTTATTATTATCAACCGTCTGTCTGTATTTGTTGTTGGTCTGGTGACGCTTTGGTTCGCCTTCAATGCAGCAGGCATTGTTAAGACGATGATTGCCGGTCTGTCTATGACCTGCGGCCTGACCTGCGTATTCTTCTTCACGATGTTTGCGCCCGGCCTGTGCCGTCGCAGCTCTGCCTTTTGGACGACGCTTGTGAGCCTTGTCGGTATCGCGCTGTGGTTCATGCCCAGCAGCCCGCTGGAGGGTATCAAGGCAAGCTTTGCTAATGAGGTTATTTATTTTGAATGGCCCATTTGCATCATCACCTTCCTGTTAGTATCCGTATTGGATAAAAATAAAATCAAAGAGGTTGTCGAAGTAAGCGAGGACGACGAGGATTAAATTGAATCTGCAGCCCCTGCTCCAGTGCTTGTGCCGGGGCAGGGGCTTGTTGTATACAAGGCTTTTAGAAAAAACTTTAGCTTTTTAGGATAAAGAGGTGTTATAATATGCATGAGAACACAAAATGCTGCCTGAACAGTATCGAAATCGGGCGTGCAGCTCTGCGCATTGCGCTGACGAACAGCCGCGTAGAGGAAAACAAGGTTAAGGAAAGACTTGCTGCCAGCGGTATCCGTTCCACCGCTGTTGATTTTGGCGGCGAGTTTATTCCGTCGATAGTCAAGGTTATTGAGCGTGCAGTTGTGGCTGCGCAGCGTCAGGGACTGGTTACGGAAACCCATGTCGGCGCAGGTGCTGTGGCCGGTGCGGCGCATGAGGCGCTGGAGCAGGTCAAGACGAAGGCTGTAGGCTTTAACGTCGGCGGCAAGATTGGTATCGCACGTGCCGGAGAGCATCTGTGCGTAGCAATTTATATGGGCGTAGGCGTGCTGAATCTCAACGAAATGTGCGTGGGCTTGGCGCACCGTTCGCTTGCAAGTGATGAGTAAAGGAAGATTATTATGAGCATTTTTGATATTATCGGGCCGGTAATGATTGGCCCCTCCAGCTCGCATACGGCCGGAGCAGTGCGCCTGGGCCTTCTGGCGGCGAGCATTTTGGGCGCAAAGCCTGTGAAGGCAGAGATTTATCTGCATGGCTCCTTTGCCGAAACTGCCAGGGGACACGGTACGGATATGGCGCTTCTGGCCGGTCTCATGGGCTGGCTGCCGGATGATGAGCGTATTCCTGAAGCAGCGCGCTATGCGAAGGAAAGCGGTCTTGCCTATAGCTATGACAAGATAGATTTGGGCAATATGGCGCATCCGAATACGGTTTTCTTTAAGCTGACGGGAGCAAACGGCGCACGCTGTGATATTGTCGGCTCGTCGATTGGCGGCGGTCAGGTCAAGGTTACAGAAATAGACGGCTTCCCTGTGGAGCTGACAGGCCGTCTGCCGGCTATCCTGACGGTGCATATTGATACGCGCGGCGTCATTGCGCTCGTGACGAGCACGCTGGCTAACGCAGGCGTGAATATCGCGACTATGCGTCTGTTCCGCAGCGATAAGGGCGGCATGGCGTCCATGGTCATCGAATGCGACGAGGCTGTGCCGGAGGAGATTATCAATCTCATCGGTGCGCTGCAGCAGATTGAATCAGTGCGTTTTATCGCCAGTGTTTTGTGAGGTAGACGATGAAAAAGGAAATGCTTTCTTTAAACGGCTGGATTGCTGAGGCTGAGGAGTGGCAGCAATCGCTGGCTGACTTTTTGATAGAATACAATATGCGTGAGCTGGAATGCAGTGCTGAGGATTTGCTGGCGAAGATGCAGGAAATGCTGGACGTTATGGAGAAATCTGTAGAGCACGGCCTTTCCGGCGTAAAATCGCACAGCGGACTGACAGGCGGCGACGCCAAGCGTCTGGCTGAGGCCGAAGCAGACGAGCGCTTTATCAGCCTTTTGGGTGAGAAGGCGACGGATGCAGTTATCTATGCCACTGCCGTGGGCGAATGCAATGCGGCGATGGGGCGTATCGTGGCAGCGCCGACTGCCGGCGCGAGCGGCGTACTGCCCGGTGTTTTCTTCTCGCTGAAGAAGCACTATAATTTGAGTGATGAGACGATGCAGCGCGGCATGGTTGTTGCAGGCAGCATTGGCATGGTTATCGCTGAGCGTGCATCTCTGGCAGGTGCGACAGGCGGCTGTCAGGCGGAATGCGGCAGTGCTGCGGCGATGGCAGCAGGCGCTGCTGTTTCCATGCTGGGAGGCACGCCGAAGCAGGTGGGTACTGCAGTAGCAATTGTCTTTAAAAACGTGCTGGGGCTCGTCTGTGACCCTGTGGCAGG
>URVO01000043.1 GCA_900551335.1 uncultured Phascolarctobacterium sp. | reverse complement strand
GTTTCCAATCGTGCTATCGAGGAAACTGCCGGTATTATTCTGGAATATGTACGCAAAAACAAAGAAAGACACAACGAAGCTTAATTAAGACCAAATAAAAGGACTGCTGCACTAAAGCTCTTCTGTCAATATTGGCAGAGAGAATAGTACAGCAGCCCTTTTTTGCTGCGCCTATTGCGCGACGATTTTCTTTTGCATTACGTTATAAGCGACATCGCCATCATGCGGCGTGCCGTTGACTACGACGTTGCCGTGGAAGGCAGCAAGCTTGGTGTGCCAGTTGTAGCTGCCGCTGTCAGCTGTTATCGTGGTCGCAGCGTCCTGAAAGCGGAGATTGCCGTCGACGTAGGCAGTGCGGTCGGAATGATAAACATCAACCTTATCGCACCTGAAGTGCATATCGCCGAAGCTCAATGTTATATTGCCGCTGCCATGAACCTCCATAGCGTACATATAAACCTTGGTCGTATCGCCTGTGATGGTCAGCGTGGTATCATGCACAGGAAATTGCACGAAAACGTTGCCCTGCAGGTCATAAACACCATTGATTGGATTAAAGGTACGGCTGTCACTTTTGATTACCGGATCGGCAAAGCAAAGTGACGGAAGCAGCATCAGCAGCATAGTTATTACAAGCAGAAGTTTTTTCATTTTTGGTCACCTCGATGTAACAAAACGCTTAAGGAAAATTAAGCGTACTATTCATTATAGTATTTTTTTATGCTGTCTGCAAGAGAAAAACGCTTTTTTTCGATTTTTTTTCATAAAAAAAGAGGATTTTTGCGTTTGGCATTGAATATAAAGATATGTGCAGAATAGAATGGAGGCGTAGCGACGTATGGAGGGAGATTTTGACAGCTTTAAGGAACAGGTAAAAAGCGCTGTTGATATGGTTGACGTGATCTCCGGTTATGTGTCGCTGAAAAAACGCGGCCAGAACTATTGGGGCTGCTGCCCCTTTCACGGTGAAAAAACGCCATCGTTTTCGGTGAACCCAGGCAAGAGCATGTTTTATTGCTTTGGCTGCCATGAGGGCGGCGACATTTTTAAGTTCATCATGAAAATTGAAAACTGTGGCTTTATGGATGCCTTGAAGCTTTTAGCAGGCAGATATGGTATCCCTGTTCCAGAAAGGCAGAAGACTGCGGCAGAAATTGAGCGCGAAAAGCAAAGAAACGGCATTTATAATGCTAATGAACTGGCGTCAAGATTCTATCAGGCTTGTCTTTTGCGTACTGCCTATGGCAAGCAGGCGCTTGCTTATCTGGCAGGCAGAGGTATTACGCAGGAAATTATTGAACGCTTTACGATTGGTTATGCGCTGGATAATTTTACTGCGCTGACAGCATCACTCGGCAAGCGTGGCTGTGCGCCGGAGCTTCTGGTGCAGGCCGGACTTGTAGCGGAGGGCGGCAGAAGCGGCTTTTACGACAAGTTCCGCAACAGGGTGATGATTCCGATTAAGGACCCTCGCGGACGTATTGTTGGTTTTGGTGGACGCGTGCTGGATAACAGTACGCCAAAATATCTTAATACGAGTGAAACGCAGTGGTTCAATAAACGCCGCCTGCTTTTTGGTCTGGACATTGCGGCCAGAGCCATCCGCAAGAGCAGACAGGCGATTATCGTGGAAGGCTATATGGATGCCATAAGCCTGCACGCTGCAGGTATTGATAATGCTGTTGCTTCGATGGGTACGGCGTTTGCTGAGGAGCAGGCGCGGCTTTTGAAGCGCATGACAGAGGAGGTTGTCTTCTGCTATGACAGCGACAGCGCCGGACGCAAGGCATCGGTGCGAGCGGTCAGCATTGCGCTGGCAGCAGGGCTTAAGGTGCGTATCGCCGGAGTGCCGGAGGGCAAGGATCCGGACGAATTTGTGCGGCACCATGGCAAGGAGGCCTTTTTAGAGGTTATCGCCAGAGCGCAGGATGGCATTGCGTTTCAAATTAACGAGACGCTTCAGCAAAATAATCTGAGCAATTTAGCAGGAAAAGTTGAAGCTGTGTCGAATATACTACCATTCCTCCGAGAATGCAAAACAGAAATCGAGGCCTCTGAGCATATCCGCAGGCTTGCTCAGCAGCTTACGATTGATGAAGGCTTGATTATGGAGGAATACCGTAAGGCAACACGCGGCGCAGGTGCCAGGCGCGAGCTGCCTGTACGTGTACCACAGGTTCCCGGCGCCGGTATTGGCCAGCAGGCCGAAGAATTTTTATTATGTCTTTTACTGGAAAGACCTGATTTATGTGAACGCTGCGAGGAGATTGTGGAACAGACAGGCTTTACGGAGGCAGCTCAAAACGATATTTTCGTTTTGCTTCAGGCAGGCTGCCCTATTGATAAATTGTGTGAAAATCTGGATAGCGCAGGTCAGTCGCTTCTGGCCAGACTTTTGGCAAGACCTTTGCCGGAGGGCGATAGCGAGAAGCTTTTGGAGGACTGCTTGCGGCAGCTGCAGCGCAGCTATCTGGAAAAAGAATATGCAAAGCATTCTCAGCTGGCGCAGGAGTATGAGCGCCTGGCGGATGAACGCTTTATTAGTGAGTTAATGGAGAGTCAAAGGATAAAGAATGAAATCAAAAAGCTCTATGGAAACTAAAAAGAAAATGGAAGGAGGGGACACCATGGCTGAAAAAACTAAATTAACGCAGGAACAAATTGATGCGCTGATTCAAAAAGGCAAGGAAAATAAAGGTGTTCTCACTTATCGTGATGTTATGAGTTTTATCAATACTCTGGATGTCGTTTCTCCGGAGGATGTCGAGAATTTGTATGAAGCCATCACCCTTAAGGGCCTGGAGATTGTTGATGACACCTCGTCCGATGATGATATGCCGCCTAGACTTGACGAAGATGACAACGACGAGAACAGCGAAATCAGCGAGGTTGACTTAGCAAATCTGACGGTGCCGGAGGGCATCAGCATTGATGACCCGGTACGTATGTATTTGAAGGAGATCGGCCGCGTGCCTCTGCTGGTTGGCGAGGACGAGATTAAGCTGGCAAAGCGCATGGACAAAGGCCGTCAGGCAGAGCGTCTTTTAGCAGGCAAAAGTGCTGCGGCAACAGAGGCTCCTGTGTTCAGCAATGCGGAGAATGCTGCTGAGCTTATCGAAAAAATCAAAGAATTCATGGCCGAAGAATGGCACATGACTAATATGCGTTCTGTTTATCAGGTTGCCAAGATGATCAAGGCGCGTAAGGATGAAGGCAATCCCTACAAGATTGAGGACTATGAGGACTTGATTTTTGAATTCACCCGCGATGAGCGCCTGCATCTGCAGCGCTTAATGACAGAGCAGAAAACGATGATTCCTGACTGCGAGCGTCTTGTAGTAGAGCGTCCGACAGAGGATCAGGATGTGCATCATCTGTATCAGATTAAGGCTATTTTGGAAGAAATCCAAACCCGTTTGGGCGATGGCCGCGAGAAGAGTCCTGAGGTTGTCAGCGCTTACTGCAAGGTAGACGAAGAGTTTACGAAGCTGCTCAAGGCTGTAGAGCATCAGGGCAATGAGGCAAAAAAATGCCTGTCCGAGGCTAACCTGCGTCTGGTAGTCAGCATTGCAAAACGCTATGTCGGCCGTGGTATGCTGTTCCTGGATTTGATTCAGGAGGGCAATCTGGGCTTGATTAAGGCTGTTGAAAAGTTTGATTACAACAAGGGCTTTAAGTTCAGTACATACGCAACATGGTGGATTCGTCAGGCAATCACTCGTGCGATTGCTGACCAGGCACGTACCATCCGTATTCCTGTACATATGGTAGAAACCATCAATAAGCTGATCCGCGTATCGCGTCAGCTCCTGCAAGAGCTGGGCCGTGAGCCGCTGCCGGAGGAAATCGCCAAGGAGATGGATACCTCTGTAGACAGAGTGCGCGAGATCATGAAGATTGCACAGGAGCCTGTTTCTTTGGAAACGCCTATCGGTGAGGAAGAGGATTCGCATCTGGGCGACTTCATTGAAGACCACGATGCACCGGCACCTGCTGATGCTGCTTCCTTTACGCTGCTGCGTGAACAGCTCAGCGATGTTCTGGAAACGCTGACCGTGCGTGAAAAACGCGTGCTGGAGCTGCGCTTTGGCCTGGAGGATGGCCGCAGCCGTACTCTGGAAGAGGTTGGCCAGCATTTCGGCGTTACGCGTGAGCGTATCCGTCAGATTGAGGCGAAGGCTCTGCGTAAGCTGCGTCATCCGAGCCGCAGCAAGCGCTTGAAGGATTTCTTGGAATAAAAGCTTCTTTTAGTTGACAAATTTGTCAGCATAGCATATAATATTAATGTTTGGTAGCTTGCATGGGCCTATAGCTCAGTGGTAGAGCCGCCGGCTCATAACCGGCTGGTCGTAGGTTCGAACCCTACTGGGCCCACCAATACCTTACAACTGCAAACAAAAAGCAAGGCTGTCGCTTACGCGGCAGCCTTTTTTGTGCTTCGTTTATTGCATTATGAATATCTTTTCTAAGCGTTTGATGACTTCGCTAAGCTTGCTTTCCTCGATTCCGGCATAGTTGATGACGAGCGTGATGCCGTCACTGCTCGTTTTGCTGTAGCTGTAATCTGAGTAGAACGATAGCTGCAGGCTGGCGGCTGCGGCGGCGCGGCGTACCTCCTCTTCGCTTAGCGTGGTGCTGATATGCAGCAGAAAGTGCGTGCCGGCGTTGCGCTCGATGATGCCGGAGCATTGTGCGAGCGGTGATGCTTTAAGCGCGGCGAGGATTTTGCGGTGCTGCTCACGGTAGTAGAGCTTCATTTTGTTGATGTGACGCTCAAAATAGCCTTCGGAAATGAAGCGCGCCAGCGTGTATTGCTCAAAGCTCGATACGGTGCAGCTATAAAAGCTCATGGTTTCCTCGTAGCGCGTCAGCAGGCGGCGTGGGAGGACCATGTAGCTGATGCGCAGCGAGGGCACCAGGCTTTTGGAGAAGGTGTTGATATAAATGACGCGGTTTTGCGTGTCCTGCGCGTAGAGCGGCAGGATGAAGCGACCGTTATAGCGGAATTCGCTGTCATAATCGTCCTCGATGATATAGCGTTTGCGGATGCGGTTCACCCATTCAAACAGTTCAATGCGGCGCGTGACGGGCATGACAATGCCTGTGGGGAAGTGATTGGCAGGCGAGACGTGTACGACATCGGCACCGCTTTCCTCAAGTGCGTCGATTTGCATGCCGCTTTCGTCAATGGGAATATATTTCCACGGATTACCGTAGCTGGCGGAGATAGCGGCAAACTTTTTATAGCCGGGCTCCTCAATAGCGAAGGTGCAGGCCGGACCGAACATCTGCAGCAGGCGGCCATAAAGATATTCTGTGCCTGCGCCGATGATAATCTGCGCTGGGTCAACCTGCATGGCACGGTTATGCGCCAGATAGTCCGCTATTGCCTTACGCAGCTCGTACACGCCGTTGTAGGGCACAGTTTTCAGCAGCTCATCGTTTTGCAGCGACAAAGTTTCGCGCATAAGGCGGCTCCAGGTGGCGAGCGGAAAATTTTTCAGGCTGATGCGGTTGGCCTTGAAGTCCGCGAGATATTCCTTTTCGCGTGGCTCAGGGATGGCAGGTGCAGTGCTGCGGCGGCGCAGGCGGTAGTTGCTGACATCCTCGACGAAGTAGCCAAGCTTTTCCTTAGAGGTGATATAGCCTTCGACAGCGAGCTGGGCGTAGGCGTTGGCGACGGTGATGATGCCGATGCTGAGATGCTGCGCCAGCGTGCGCTTGGAGGGCAGGCGGTCGCCTGCGTGCAGGACGCCGGTGATGATGTCCTGACGGATGCATTGGTAGAGATATTCGTAGAGCGGTGTGCTGCCGCGTTGGTCTAAATCATAGGTTAACATGCTTTTCTTCCTCTTGGTTCTAAATTGCTTCGGTTTATTGGTCTGCTTGATAGTACCATAAAGCATTATATAATACATTTTCGGGAAAAACAAGCGCTTTTGGTTCTAAAAAGTTTCTCGTTCTTGATTCTTTTAATAGAACCATTTTGCGAGTAAAATAATACCCGTAGTTGATTTAAAACACAAATGAGGAGGCAATAAAAATGGAAAAAGCAAAATTACAAGCAGAATACGGTTTATATATTAACGGACAATGGCGTCCCGCAGCTAAGGGCGACACTTATACAGCAGAAAGTCCTGCGGATGGCAGTCATCTGGCAGTTTGCGCTCAAGCGACGCGTGAGGATGTGGACGACGCAGTAAAAGCTGCCTGGGAAGCGTTCAAGACGTGGAAAAAGACCACGTCGGCACAGCGTGCAGCGCTTTTGAATAAAATTGCAGATATCATTGATGCGAATAAGGAGCATCTGGCTATGGTAGAGAGCATGGACAACGGCAAGCCGATTCGCGAGACGATGAACGTCGACATTCCGCTGTCCGCTGCACATTTCCGCTACTTTGCAGGCTGTATTCTCGCTGAGGAAGGTCAGGCCTCTGTGCTGAACGAGCAGTTTCTGTCCATCATCCTGCGTGAGCCTATCGGCGTAGTTGGTCAAATCATTCCTTGGAACTTCCCGTTCCTCATGGCTGCGTGGAAGCTGGCGCCGGTGCTGGCTGCAGGCGACTGCACAGTGTTGAAGCCGTCGAAGGAAGCAAGCCTGTCGATTCTGGAATTTGCACGTTTGATTGACGGCGTTCTGCCTGCCGGTGTATTCAACGTTATTACCGGCGCTGGCAGCAAGTCCGGTCAATATATGCTGGAGCACAAGGGCTTCGCTAAGCTGGCCTTCACCGGTTCTACCGAGGTTGGCCGCAATGTCGGCCTGGCAGCAGCAGAGCGCATTATTCCGTCCACGCTGGAGCTGGGTGGCAAGAGCGCAAATATTTACTTCGACGATTGCGATTTCGACCAGGCTATTGATGGCGCACAGCTGGGCATTTTGTTCAACCAGGGCCAGGTTTGCTGCGCTGGCAGCCGTATCTTCGTGCAGGATACTATTTATGATAAATTTGTTCCGGCGCTGGTCAAGGCCTTCAACAAGGTTAAGGTTGGCCTGCCGTGGAATGATGATACGCAGATGGGTGCGCAGATTAACGAAACCCAGCTCAAGAAAATTCTTGGTTATATTGAAATTGCCAAGCAGGAGGGCGCAACGATTGCTTGCGGCGGCGAGCGCTTTACCAAGGGCGAGCTGGCAGGCGGTGCTTTCATGAAGCCGACGCTGATTACCGATGTAACCAACGATATGCGCGTAGCGCAGGAGGAAATCTTCGGGCCTGTGGCTGTGGTTATCCGCTTCCACGATGAAGAGGAGGTTATCGCTATGGCGAATGACAGCGAGTACGGCTTGGGCGGCGCAGTTTGGACGAAGGATATCAATAAGGCTATCCGCGTAGCGCGTGCTGTAGAAACCGGCCGTATGTGGGTGAACACCTACAACCAGATTCCTGAGCATTCTCCGTTTGGCGGCTACAAGACCTCCGGCATTGGCCGCGAAACGCATAAGATGATTTTGAACCATTACACACAAGTGAAAAATATTATGATTAATCTCAGTTATGCTCCTTCTGGGTTTTATCCTCAGGACTGATGATTAAATAAAAAATAACCAGCAGGTGATGCGCCATCCCGTAAGCATCATGCTGCTGGTTATTTTTATGTTTTTATTTGTCTAGGGCTGCGTCGTCTAAGAACGCTGTGCCGAATTCCGTGTAGTTCATCTCGGCATTGTGCAAATTGGCATGCGCGAGATAGGCGCTGTCGAACTTGGTGTGGTTCAGCTTACTGTGCTGCAGGGCCGCGTAGCCAAGCTTGGCACTGCGTGCGTCTGCTTCAGTAAGGTCACTGGCCTCCAGATGGCCCTTATACAGATTAGTTCCGTAGAAGACAGCGTTGCGCAGGCTGGCCTTGCGCAGCCAGGAGTAGGGCAGGTTGGCAAAGCTGAAATCAGCATAATCTGCCTGCACGCCGTCGAGCAGCACTTCCTCACCATTGGCGTAGCGCAGTGCTGCTCCCTGCAGCTTGCTGCGAGAAAGCTGTGCGCGGTAGAGGGTGACGTTTTGCAGCTCGGCCTTGGTGAAGTCGGCCTCGGTTGCTGTGGCGAAGCTGAAGTTTGCGCCGTTGAGCGAAGCGTGGCGCAGGCTGGCGCGAGCCATGAGCGTATTGGTGAAATTAGCGTTGTCGAGCAGGGCGTTATCAAGCTGCGTGCCGTCAAGACGTGCTTCGGTAAAATCTGTGCCGGTGAAGTTGCGGTAGCAGAGGTTCATGCCGGACAGGTCAGCACCGGAAAGGTCGCCGCCGACGCAGTTTTCGCCGTTGAGGACGCGGTTTAAATCAGCGTTGCTGTAGGCTGCTGCGCTGCCTGCGCCGAAGGCGCAGCAGGCGCAGAGGGACAGCGCGAAAATTTGCTTAGAGAAATTCATGATAGCGCCTCCGTTATTGCTTATACAAATCGTCGAACAGTGCTTCCAGCTCCTGCGGCTCGTCAGGCAGCGCGTCGATAATTTTCCACGGCTTTACCTCGTCGAAGTCCTCGCGCTTATAGCCGGAGCCCTCTAGCACGATGAGGCAGGGAGCACCGATGGCGTTGGCGCATTTTGCGTCATTGGGCGTGTCACCGATGAAGATGAGGTCTCTTGCCGAAGCGTTTTCATCCTGCATATACAGTCTGTGACGGGCGACCTGCGCCAGCATCTCCCTGTTTTCGCTGATTTCCCCAAAAACGCTGTGGTCGAAGCTGAAATATTTTTTTAGGTCATAATGCTCCAGCTTGAGCTGTGCGCCGGTGCGCGTGTTGCCTGTAAGCAGGCAGTTGAGGTATTTGCTGTCAGCCTGGGCAAAATAGGCCAAGGTTTTTTCTACGTTTTTGAGTATGCGGCCCTTGTGCAGCTCGAGCTGGTGCGGCAGCTCCATATGGTAGCGGATTAAAAGTCCTGCGGTTTCGGCAGCGTTGCAGCGGCCGCGCAGACGAGTTACTACGCTTTTGATGATATCGGAATCAGTACGGCCTGCCAGCGAGCGTGTAAAATCAAAGGCGTCAAGAAAATAATAATCCTTGATGACCTTTATCATAGCCGCTTTGCCTGCGCCGCCGGAAAGCAGCAGAGTGCCGTCTATATCCCACATTAAATATTTCATTTTATCTATCTCCTTTGATAATGAAAACAGGGGCTGCCTGTACAACCCCTGTATTTTTCATGCTTGCTCACATTCCACGCGGTTTGAGTATCATTTTTTTCAGTTTGTCGCCCACGTTTTGCGTAACATTTTGGGTACGGCGG
>URVO01000042.1 GCA_900551335.1 uncultured Phascolarctobacterium sp. | reverse complement strand
GTGGGCCGTTCTTATCATGAGGCGCCGGATATTGATGGCAACATCTTTATTGAAAATGCCGGCGATGTGCAGGTTGGCGACATGGTGCGCGTAAGAATCCTGCAGGGATTTACTTACGAAATGGTAGCAGAACTGATATAGGGGTGAATTTCGGTATGAAGGTTGAAATCATTACAACTGGCACAGAGCTTTTGCTCGGCGAGATTTTGAATACGAATGTGCAGTATCTGTCGCGCAAGCTGAACAGCATTGGCTTCGATGTTCTGTATCATACGACGGTGGGAGATAATCCTGAGCGTATGCAGCAGGTGCTGGAGCAGGCAATGGAGCGTGCCGATATTATTATCACGAGCGGCGGCCTGGGCCCGACGCGCGGCGATATCACAAAGGAAATGGTGATGGAGGTCTGTCATACCGAAAGCTATCTGGATCTTGACACCTGGGGACGTATTGACGAATATTTTAGAAGGAAGGGCATCTGCCAGCCTTCTGAGAATAATGAGAAGCAGGCTTATGTGCCGATTGGCGCAGAGGTGCTGCAAAATGATGTTGGCACGGCGCCGGGCTTGTGGCTGGAATATAATGGAAAGTTTTTCATTCTGCTGCCGGGACCGCCTGCCGAACTGATGGATGTTTGCGAAAAGCAGCTGTGGCCGCGCCTTTTACAGCGCTTTACGGACCACGGCGTTATCATGTCGCGCACGCTGCATCTGCGTGGCGTGGGCGAATCGCTCGTCGCAAGCAAGCTTGACGAGCTTATCCAGGCGCAGACGAATCCTACGATTGCGCTTTATGCACGTTATGGCGAAATTCTTATCCGCCTGACTGCCAAAGCAAAAAATGAAAAAGAAGCTGAAAAAATGCTTGCGGCTGCTGAAAAGAATGTACGCAAGTATGTTGATGAATATATATATGGCATTGATGATGACACGCTTGGTGCCTGCCTGGGCAGACTGCTGAAGGAGCAGGGCAAGACGATTGCCTTTGCCGAATCCTGCAGCGGTGGTCTGGCAAGCAGCCTGGTGACTGACGTTGCCGGCAGCAGCGAATATCTGCTGGGCAGTGTCGTGAGCTATACGAATATGGCGAAGGAAAAGCTGCTGCATGTGCAGGCGGACACACTGGAGCACTTCAGCGCAGTGAGCCGCGAAACGGCCTGCGAGATGGCTGTGGGCGTGCGCAACCTGCTGGGCAGCGACATCGGCGTTAGCATTACCGGCAACGCCGGCCCTGGCGCGAGCGAGGGCAAGCCTGTCGGTCTGGTCTACATCGCTGTGGCGATGAACGATGTTGTGTACTGTCAGGAGCATCATTTTATGTCGACAAGAACTGAAAATAAGCTGCGGATAGCACAAACTGCTATTTCTATGGCTATTGATAAACTTTTAGAAGCAAAGAACACGGAGGATAATAATTAATGACAACACAAAAAGAAATGTTTGGTAACTTAGAGCTGGACAAAAAAATCGTAGCTGCCTTGACGGATATGGGCTTTGAGGAGCCGTCTCCGATTCAGGCTGCAACCATTCCGCTGGTGCTGGAGGGCAATGACGTTATTGGTCAGGCACAAACCGGTACCGGCAAGACTGCTGCCTTTGGCATTCCGCTGGTACAGTCCATCACCGATTTCAAGCATATTCAGGCGCTGGTTATGACACCGACTCGCGAGCTGGCTATTCAGGTTGCTGAGGAAATCGGCAAAATCGGCCGCACCCGTCGCGTGCGTGCGCTGCCTGTTTATGGCGGTCAGCCTATCGAGCGTCAGATCCGCGCACTGCGCAACAACGTGCAGATTGTTATCGGTACTCCGGGCCGTCTGATTGATCATATCAACCGCGGCACGATTCGTCTGGACCATATCAAATTCCTAGTATTGGACGAAGCAGACGAAATGCTGGATATGGGCTTTGTTGACGATATCGAAGAGATTATGCGCAGCCTGCCGACCGAGCGCCAGACGCTGCTCTTCTCGGCAACAATGCCGCGTCCGATTCTCAGCCTGACGAAGAAGTACATGAGAGCGCCGAAGAATGTAACCATTTCTAAGGAGGAGCTGACTGTACCTCTGATTGAGCAATATTATTTTGAAACTAAGGATAAGATTGAAGGCCTGTGCCGTCTGCTCGATGCAGAAATCGACGGCAAGCTCATCATCTTCTGCCGCACGAAGAAGGGCGTAGATGATCTTTCTATCGCTCTGTCCAGCCGTGGCTATATGGCAGAGGGTCTGCATGGCGACTTGAGCCAGAACCAGCGTGACCGCGTTATGAAGAAATTCCGCGAGGGCTCTGTGGATGTGCTGATTGCTACTGACGTTGCTGCTCGTGGTATCGACGTTGACAATATTACGCACGTAATCAACTTTGATATTCCGCAGGATCCGGAAAGCTATGTTCACCGCATTGGCCGTACCGGTCGTGCAGGCAACACCGGCGTTGCAATGACCTTCATCACTCCGCGTGAGTTCCGTCAGCTGAAGCTCATCGAGCGCACTGTAAAAACCAAAATCCAGCGCCGCCAGCTGCCGACCGCTGCTAATGTTATCGAGCGTCAGCGCGACCAGATTATCACCAAGATGCAGACTGTGCTGGAGCTCAACGCATATCATGATTATATGCCGATTGCTGAAAGCCTGCTGGATGATTACAGCGCTGAGGAGGTTGCTGCCGCAGCTTTGAAGCTGATGCAGGAGGGCAACAAGGCTCTGGAGGCTCCGCAGGAGGATGTGCTGGCGAAGGATCTGCAGAACACCGGCGGCCGTCCGGGCATGGTGCGCTTGTTCATGAACATTGGCCGCAGCCAAAAGATTATGGTTAAGGATATCGTGAGCACGATTGCTATCGAAGCAGACATTCCGGCACGTGATATCGGCCTGATTAATATTTACGACAAGTTTACCTTTGTTGAGGTTCCTGAGGATGTAGCAGAGAAGGTTATCGGCGCTATGAACAGAAACTTCATTAAGGGTTATAAGGTTAATATCGAGCCTGCGAAGGCAAGAAGATAAGGCAAGATCGCGTTTAATGCGCCATCTGCATCTGACGCATTCTCCGCTAGTCTTGTGTCAGTCTATATCTCCCCAATCGGAGGTGAACAATTATGGCAAATGAAATTTACGGTAACCTGAAGGGTATCCGAAATTCTGTTATAGAAGAGTTAAAAACGTTTTATGATATCCGTATTGAGGGCGGCTCGCTGCTGAATACGGAGCTGGCTTTGCGCATGGCGGATGTAACGGATTTTATCAACCGCGAGGTTTCCGTTTATCTGAGCCGCAGCGGTCAGGTGCTCGCTGTTGCGGTGGGCAATGACCAGAGCGTAGAGCTGCCGCCGGTGGAGGGCAGACGTGGAACAAGCCGTTTGAGCGGCGTGCGCTGCGTGCATACTCATCCAAATGGCAATCCTAATCTGAGCGGCGTTGATATTTCGGCGCTGAAGAATAATCGCTTTGATGCGATGGTGGCGATTGGCGTTAACTCGCCCAACTTTAGCGAGAGCGTGCTGACCTTTGGCATGATCACCGGTATTGATGATAACGAGCAATATGAGGTGGAATGCTACGGCACGCTGACTCCGACCGAGGCAGAGGGTATCTTTTTCCCTAACCTCGTAGCGACTGTTGAACGCATCCTTGATAAGCAGAGCGGCAGCGCAAGTCTGGCGCAGGGCACGGAGCGTGCGATTATCGTCGGTATGGAATACAGCGGCGGTGCAAGCATCATCGGCTGGAGCGCTGAGGATTCGCTAGAGGAGCTTAAGCAGCTTGCGGACACTGCAGGCGCTGAGGTTGTGGCGCGTTTCCTGCAGAAGCGGCCGAAGCCTGATCCGGCGTTCTTCATTGGCCGCGGCAAGGTGCAGGAGCTGGCGCTCTACGTGCAGCAGGAGAATGTCGATTTGTGCATTTTCGACGATGAGCTGTCACCGGCGCAGCAGCGCAACATTGAGCAGGCAATGGGCGTGCGTGTGCTCGACCGCACGGCGCTGATTCTGGATATTTTTGCGCAGAGAGCGCATACTAATGAAGGCAAGCTGCAGGTTGAGCTGGCGCAGCTGCAATATACGCTGCCGCGTATCATGGGCAAGGGCTTGTCGCTCTCCCGTCTGGGCGGCGGCATTGGTACGCGCGGTCCTGGCGAAACGAAGCTGGAGGTTGACCGTCGCCGTATCCGCGACCGCATTGCCTACATCAAGGGCTGCATCAGTAAGGTGAAGAATGTGCGCACGCTGCAGCGCAGCGGGCGCGCGAAGGCTTCTGTGCCGACTGTCAGCCTTGTCGGCTACACGAACGCTGGCAAGTCGACGCTTTTGAATACGCTGACTAATTCTGATATCTACGCACAGGATCAGCTGTTTGCAACGCTTGATCCGACGACGCGTCAGCTTGATCTGCCCAATAAGCAGCAGGCTATTTTGACGGATACCGTTGGCTTCATCCAACGCCTGCCGCATCAGCTTGTGGCGGCCTTCCAGTCTACGCTCGAAGAGGTCGTGGAGGCAGACGTGCTGCTGCACGTTATTGATGTGAGCCACGAGCTGTATAAGGAGCAGGCGAACGCTGTTTACCATGTGCTCGAGGAATTAGGCGCGAAGGATAAGACGATTATTACCGTCTATAATAAGATTGATAAGCTGCCGGAGGGCTCGGCGCTGGCCGAACGTCTGGCAAGAGAAGAGAACAGCATCTGCATTTCTGCTAAAGCACGCCTGAACCTTGATGGTCTGCTGGCTCTGATTGCAGAAAATCTCAAGCTGAAATCGGTGGAGGAAAGCTTCCTTGTGCCGTACAGCGACTCTGCTGCTGTTTCCCGTCTGCATGAGGCAGGCACGGTGCTCGAGCAGGAATATCTTGCGGAGGGTACTCTGCTAAAGGTACGCATGGAGGCAGAGCAGGTGCAGGAGTTCGAAAAATATTTATCCAATAAGTAAAATCATGGAGATGGTTTTGCAGCCTCTATGCTGACGTTGTGAGCATAGAGGCTCAATATTAATTTAAGCAAGGTGAAAGTATTGTCTATTGATTATCAAGCATTAGAGCAGGCAGCCCTCGCAGAGGTTGCCAAGCATATACCGGAGCTGGAGGAAGCAGCTCTGTATAACACGGAAAAGGTTATTGCCGCTTTCCGTAACAATATGGTTTCTGATTATTATTTAAAGCCGACCACTGGCTATGGCTACAGTGATGTTGGCCGCGACAAGCTCGACGAAATTTATGCGGAGCTGTTCAAAACTGAGGCAGCGCTGGTGCGTTCTCAGTTTGTCAGCGGTACGCATGCTTTGGCCGTAGCGCTTTTGGGCAACCTGCGTGCAGGCGATGAGCTGATTGCTGTTACCGGTGCGCCGTATGATACGATGCAGACGATTATCGGCTATCCTGTTAAGAGCGAGGGCTCTCTTGTTGACCTGGGCGTGACCTATAAGGAGCTGCCGATGACTGGCGACCATGTTGACCTGGACGCAGTAAGAAAGGCCGTAACCAGCAAAACGACGATGATTCATATTCAGCGCTCCTGCGGCTACAGCAGCGTGCGCAAGACGATTGACGTCGAAGAGATTGGCCGCATCTGCAGGGCTGCGAAGGAGTCTAATCCGAATGTTATCTGCTTCGTAGATAACTGCTACGGCGAATTTATCGAAAAGATGGAGCCGACTGAGGTTGGCGCTGACCTGATGGCCGGCTCGCTGATTAAAAACCTGGGCGGCGGCCTTGCTCCGACCGGCGGCTATATTGTTGGCCGTGCTGATTTGGTAGAGAAGGCTTCCTATCGTCTGACTGCTCCCGGCCTCGGCGGCGAGATGGGCGCAACTCTTGGTGATACCGCTCGTGAATTCTATCAGGGACTGTTCCTGGCACCGCATATTGTAGTCCAGGCTGTAAAGACAGCAATTTTTGCTGCCGCAGTTTTTAAAGGCCTCGGCTACAAGGTTAAGCCGCTGCCGGAGGAACGCCGCAGCGATATTATTCAAGCGATTACGCTCGAAAGCAAAAAGCGTCTGTGTGATTTCTGCGTAGCTATTCAGAGCAATTCTCCTGTTGATGCGCACGTTGAGCCGGTGCCGAGTCCGCTGCCTGGCTATCAGGATGAAATCATCATGGCTGCCGGCACCTTCGTACAGGGCGCTTCTATCGAACTGAGCGCTGATGGTCCGTGCCGTGATCCGTTCAATGTTTATTTCCAAGGCGGCTTGACGTTTGAGCATGGTAGGTTGGCGATTATGGCGGCCGCTAAGAGAGTTGGAGCTTTGGACGCACAATAATGGGCCATCTGACACCATTCTTGTGTGTCCTAGGTGTAAAGCAGTATAGTTTTAATCAAATTTTAAGGATGATGCTTATATGAATAATATGGCAGTATGTAATTATATAGTGGGTGTGCTCGGCGCAGTCATTGGCGGCTTGATTATGCAGGCTGCTTCTGCCTTTCCGCTGGCTTTCACAGAAAACGGCCCAGGTCCAGGCTTCTGGCCCTTTTCGCTGGGAGCGGTGCTGTGCAGCGTGGCAGTTTTTTTGCTGCTGTACACGTTCTGGAACAGGACGGAGTTTGCCGGCGAGCAGGTGGCTTTGACGAGCGTAGGCAACAAGCGCGTTTATATGATGATGGGCTTGGTTGTTTTGTTCTGTGTGCTGATTAATCTGCTGGGCTTTTATCCTGCTTCGGCCTTGCTTATCATTGCGATTATGCGTCTTATGGATTATCGCAATATCAAGGTTGTCGCGCTGACAACGGTGCTGACGCTGGTGTTTATTTATCTTGTATTTGGCATGCTGCTGCATAGCACAATGCCGCAGTCAATTTTTTTGGAGTAGGAGGGTCATATTATGGGTGATATTTTAAATGCATTGAATATGATTTTCGTACCTCTGAACCTGGTGGGACTATTTGCCGGTGTGCTTGTGGGCATTGCCTTTGGCTGCATGCCGGGCCTGAGCGTTAACATGGGCCTGGCGCTGCTCTTTCCGCTGGCGTTCACCTTTCACGGCATCGGCGGCATTTACTGCGGTGCGATTTATGGCGGCAGTATTTCGGCAATTCTGCTGAAAACTCCTGGCACGCCTGCTTCTGTAGCAACGACGCTGGACGGCTATCCGATGGCGACGAAGCTTGGGCAGCCTGGCCGTGCGCTGGGCCTGTCGACGATGGCGAGCTGCTTCGGCGGTGTGTTCAGCACCATCTGCCTGATTCTTTTGGCGCCGCAGCTGGCGAAGGTGGCGCTGCAGTTTTCTAAACCGGAATATTTTGCTTTGGCAATTTTTGGCCTGAGCATTATTACAAGTGTTTCCTCCGGCAGTGTTATCAAGGGCATTATGGGCGGCCTGCTTGGTTTGTTCCTGGCAACCGTCGGTATTGATGATATGAGCGGCACGATTCGCTTTACGCTGGACACGACCTATCTTTTAGGCGGCGTGTCCTTCATCCCTGTGCTGATTGGCGTTTTTGCTTTCGCACAGGTGCTGAGCAGTATTGAGGAATATTATCACAATGAACGCAGTGAGCAGCATATGCAGCTCGACAGACTGCTGCCGTCCTTTGATGATATCAAGCGTGTTTTTGCGACACTGGTGCGTTCCTCCTGCATTGGCACGTTCATTGGCTGCGTGCCGGGCACAGGCGGCGATATTGCGTCGTTCGTTTCCTATGACCAGGCCAAGCGCTGGTCGAAGCACAGCAAAAACTTCGGCAACGGTGAGCCGGAGGGCATTGTCGCTTCGGAGGCAGGCAATAATGCTGTTTCCGGCGGCGCCTTTATTCCGGTGCTGACGCTGGGTATTCCTGGTGACGGAGCGACGGCGATTATGATGGGTGCGCTGA
The DNA here is from genome assembly GCA_900551335.1 of uncultured Phascolarctobacterium sp. GTDB lineage: Bacteria > Bacillota > Negativicutes > Acidaminococcales > Acidaminococcaceae > Phascolarctobacterium_A. Next base: position 1,531 of record URVO01000042.1, on the reverse strand, counting down.
TGGTACAGGGCCTGCAGCCGGGACCGCTGCTGTTTGTCGAGAAGGCGCCTGATGTATATGCGATTTTCATTGGTCTGCTTTTAGCAAACCTGATTATGGGATTCATGGGCTTTTCGCTTATCCGTCTCTTCATGAAGGTTGTCAATGTGCCTGTGCATATCCTGCTGCCGATTATCGTGATGATGACGTTTGTAGGCACCTATTCCTACAATAATTCGCTGAACGATGTGTACCTTATGGTGGTGAGCGGCTTTATCGGTTATTTCCTGAATAAGCTGGGCTTTTCGATGTCGGCGCTCATCATTGGTATTATCCTCGGCGGTATGGCAGAGCAGAACTTTGTCGGCTCGCTGATTATGAGCGACGGCAGCTTCGGTATTTTCTTTGAAAGACCGCTGTGCTTATTCTTTTTGACCGCTGCTGGCTTATCGCTGCTTTCGCCACTTTTTGGCAAGCTGTTAAAAAGAAGTTAAATTTTACTTGACAAATGCCTGCCGTTCTAGTAAACTCTAGGCATATAAAGGGAGTAGCTGGCACGTATCTGCGTGTTCACTCTGTCGTCAATACGATTGCTATGGGCAGTCCGGCTTTGTGAGTAAGTAGCGAGACTTTGTTGTGAATTATTATGTTTGCAGCAAAGCTCTCGCTTTTTTTGTTGAGCAGGCGGCTGCAGGGCAAGGAGGAAACTTATGGAGATTTTATTACAATTTTTATTATTAGCTTTAGGCTTTGTGATGCTGGGCAAGGGTGCAGACTGGTTTGTAGAAGGCGCGGCAGCGCTGGCGACACGCTTCGGCATACCGCAGCTCGTCGTAGGCCTGACGATTGTGGCGATGGGAACGAGCGCGCCGGAGGCGGCGGTGAGCATCGCGGCAGCGATGAAGGGCAGTGCAGATATTACGATTGGCAATATCGTCGGCAGTAATATCTTAAATATTCTCGTTATCCTGGGTATGGCGGCGGCGATTACACCGCTGGCAGTGGCTCGCTCTACTGTGCGTGTAGAAATGCCGTTTATGATTGCGATTACCGTGCTGCTTTTTGTGCAGGGCAGGGATGGCAGCATTAGTCTGGCTGACGGCTTGGTGCTGGCAGCAGCCTTTCTTGTTTATCTGTTCTACTTGTACAAGATGGCGATGAAAAACAATGTGGATGATGAGCTGCAGGAGGCAGGCTTGCCGGTGAGCCGCTGCCTTGTGGGTGCAGTCGGCGGTTTGGCGTTGATTATTTGGGGTAGTAATGTTACGGTTGGCGCGGCGACGGAGATTGCGAAGTACGCTGGTCTGAGCGAACGCTTCATTGGCTTGACGATTGTGGCGCTGGGTACGTCGCTGCCAGAGCTGTTCACCTCGGTAGCAGCAGCACGCCGCGGTAACGCGGATATTGCGATTGGCAACATCGTCGGCAGCAACATCTTCAACATTTTATTCGTCGTTGGCCTTTCGGCATTGATTATCGACATTCCTTTTGCAGCAGCCTTTAATTTTGATACCTGCGTGGCTATCGGTGCTGCTGTACTGCTGTGGCTGTG
>URVO01000041.1 GCA_900551335.1 uncultured Phascolarctobacterium sp. | reverse complement strand
CCAGCTTACGCGCCACCGTCGAGGCACTGCGCCCCGCCTGCCGCAGCTGCACAAGATAAGCCAGCAGCTGCTGACGGTTCACCTCGAGCAGCTCCTCGCTCGACTTATAATTAAAGGTCTTTTGCAGCAGACGCAAATCACGCAGATAGGCCAGACGCGTGTTTTGCGCAAGGCCAAGCTCCACCGTCAGATATTCCTCAAATAATGCAAGATAATCAAACATATTACTCCGCCGTAAAAAGAAAAACAACGCCGTAGCGCCGTTTTTCAATTTTTAATTATAGCCTTCAGTCTCTTCTCTCGGGCTGCATAATAGTGATATTAGTTGCCGGAGAAATCGTCGAGATAGCATGTTTATAAACTAATTGCTGTTTGCCTTCGTTTTCGATAATAACAGTAAAGTTATCAAAGCCGCGTACCAGACCACGAATCTGGAAGCCGTTCATCAGATAAATAATAACACCAAGGTTTTCCTTGCGTACATGATTTAAAAAGCTGTCTTGTAAATTCATTGCGGGTTTTACGATAGTCATAAAAAGCCCCTCCTCATCCCTAAATTTAGAATTTCTGTCCTTCTATATTTTATCAGACAGAATCCTTTCTATGTTCTTATTGTACACCGAAAAAGATTTTTGCACAAGATAGGTGGAAACAATTACGTTCACTGTACAAAAAACTTTTTCTTTTTCGTCACATTCCTCGCCAGCTTTGCTTAAAGCTGAAATTTCTCCTGCAGCAGCGCTTCTATCTGCGCCACTGCCTCGCCGTAATCCGGCTCGGCAGCCAGTGTCAGCCAATGGATATACGGCATTTTTTTATACCAGGTGAGCTGACGCTTAGCAAAGTTACGCGTCGCCTGCTTGAGCTTTTCCACCGCATCGTCATACGGCATACCTGCATCAATATACCACACCATTTGGCGATAGCCGATGCTCTGCATCGACTGGCAGTCAGGATGCACGCCCTGCTCCAGCAGTCCATGCACCTCCTGCTCCAGACCAGCCTCCAGCATGAGGTCGACACGCTTATTGATGCGTGCATAAAGAGCCTGACGCTCCATATTCAGACCGATGACCAGCGCATCATAGGGCATCTCCGCAGCGCCATACTGGTTCACCTGCTCGCCCTGCAGCGCTGACTCCAACGCGCGAATGACACGGCGCAAATTATGCGGATGAATCCGCTCCGCCTCTGCCGGAGCAGCTGCACGCAAACGCTCATGCAGCGCCTCTGCGCCCTGCTCCTGCGCCTCACGCTCCAGCTGTGCGCGCAGCTCGCTGTCCTCCTCCGCTGCATTAAAGGCGTAGTCCTCAAGCAGCGCCTTGATATAAAGGCCCGTGCCGCCTGCAATAATCGGCAGATGGCCACGCTCCGTAATTTCCGTAATCAGCCGCTCAGCCTGCTGCTTAAAATCAACCACGCTAAAGCTGGCATCCGGCGGCAGAATATCCACCAGATGATGCGGCACAGCAGCCAGCTCCTCAGCCGTCGGCTTCGCCGTGCCGATGTCCATGCCCTTATAAACCAGCATCGAATCACCGGAAATAATCTCGCCGTTGTATTTTTTTGCTATCTCAATCGCGCAGTGACTTTTGCCTGTCGCTGTCGGACCAAGGATAACCAAAACCTTTTGTTTCATAACAAACCTCAAGCTAATATCCCATACTTAATTCTACTATACTTGCCGCCAATAAACTCTGTGCAGCCATACTGCCGCAGAATGTACTCGCTGCGCTCCTTGATAACCACACGCGCAGCGGCTCTGCGTGCCAGCGCCAGCGTTTCCTCATCCAGCGCCGCCTCATACGACATAGGACGCAGCGCGTCCATAGCCTTCGAGCCCTGCACAGGATGGCGGAACATCGGGTCAAAATACACGACATCGAAGCTCTGCGCCGCGCACTGTGCCAGATACTCCTTCGCCACGGCCTGCACCGGCTCAATGCGCCTGAGCGCCGCCGTCAAATCCTCGTCCTCCGCCACGTAATGCGCCAAGCCATAGCTTACGGCAAAGTGCAGCAGCGGCGAGGCCTCTAGCCCCACAACGCGTCCGCCAGCGCCTACGGCGTAGGCGCTGAGGGCAGCGTCCGCCGCCAGCCCCATCGTGGCATCAAGCACGCGCACGCCCTCACGCAGTCCCAAGGCAGGCAGCAGATGGTCTGTCTGCCCGCGCTTAAGCTGCTGCAGGCGCAGCACCGCCATACTCGGATGATAAGCAAAGCTGCCTGCCTCGCTGTGAATACGCGGCCCATCCTTCTCGCCCACGACGAGCGCTGCCAAGCCATGCTGCTGCATGAGTTCCGGCATACTCACATTATGCGGACGCACGATATACTCCGCACCAAGCTGCTGCGCCCACAGCTTGGCCTGCTCCACCGCCGCGCTGCCGCTGGCATTACGCGCAATAGTTACGCCAAGCCTTCCCGTCAGCATCAGAAGCCGTTCCTTTTAAACATCGTATAGAGGCGCGTGCTGTCAATTTCAATCATGCAGGGACGTCCGTGCGGACAGGTGAACGGATGCGTCGTGTTGCACAAATCAACAATCAGCTGGCGTATCTGCTGCAGCGTGAGCAGCTGGCCTGCCTTAATCGCCGCCTTGCACGCCGTCATATGCAGCACCTCCTGACGCAAATCGCTGCCATTGACAGAGCGCAGCTCGCGCAGCATTTTGCTGATTTCCTTGATAAAGTCCTCGGCCTCGTCTGCCTTAATATCGGCAGGCAGACTGCTGACACGCAAAAGTCCCTCGCCAGCACTGCCAGCGTCAATGCCAAGGTCGGCAAACTCGGCTGCATGCTCCTCAATCAGCGCAATATCATCGTTATCAAGGTCGATATATAAAGGCATCAAAAGCTGCTGAGCCGGAACATGCTCATGTGACGCCACCAGCTTATCATAAAGAATGCGCTCATGCGCTGCATGCTGGTCAATAAGATAAAGCGCCGTCTCGGACTGCGCAATAATAAACGTCTTGTCCACCTGACCAATCGGCCAGATGGTCGCCAAAGCGCTGTTGGTATCCGTAAAGGCAATCGTCTCGCGCGGAGCCTGCGTCGGAGCAGGCTGCGGCTCGGCCTTCTGCGCCGTAAACTCAGCTCTCGCCTCGTGTACTGCAAGCACAGGCTCTTGATAGCCATTGCTGAAGCTGCTCGTCAGCGTCTCCTGCTGCGGCTTCTCCTCATGCTTTTCCGGAGAAGCGGGCGCTTCCTGCGGCTTTTCCTCACGCTTTTCTAAAGAGGCCAGCGCCGCCTGCAAGCGTTCCTCGACACTGGGAGCGTCAGGCTGCTCTGCCTCCTTCAATACGCCCGGATTATGGCGGAAGAGCGCCGCGCTGTCGCGCTGCAGACGTTCTCCTGCCTTAGTGCAGGGAGCAGGCTGCTCGTGGCGCACAGGCGGCTCACGATGCACGGCCAGCGTCGTTTTCGGAGACGCAGGCACAAAAGCATTCAGCTCTGAATCAGGCAGAAGCTGCACCTGCGTTTTCTGCGCACTCATCGGCCGCGTCAGCGCATCCGTCAGCGCCTTGAACATAGCGCGGTAAATCACGCCGTCATCGCTGAACTTAATCTCGCTCTTTTGCGGATGCACATTGACATCGACAGACGCCGTATCCACCGTAATATTGATAACCGCAAAGGGAAAGCCGCTCTTGGGAATCTGCGACTGATAGGCATGGTCCATAGCCTTCGACAGCATCTTGCTGCCGATGCTGCGGCCATTGACGAAAAAGGTCTGCCAGCCGCGCGTACCCTTGAGCAGCGTCGGGCGGCCAATGAAGCCGCTTATCTGCACCGCCTTGTCATCAAGCTGCACCGTCAGCAGATTCTCTGCGACATTTTTGCCATATAAGGCACGAATCGTCCGCGCCAAATCGCCGTCCCCCGGCGTACTCAGCACTTCCTTATCGTTATTCGTCAGCTTAAAGCGTACATCAGGACGCGACAGCGCCAGCTTCGTCAGCAGCTCGCTGATATAACGTCCCTCCGTCGCCACAGTTTTTAAAAATTTACGTCGCGCAGGCACATTGAAGAACAGGTTCTCGACGATAACCGTCGTGCCTGCCGCCGCGCCGGTCGAGCTGACCTCCGTCTGCTCGCCGCCGTCGATATGCACCGAGGTCGCGAACTCCTCCTCCTGCGGACGCGTAAGCAGGGTAAAGTTAGAAACAGATGCAATACTCGGCAAGGCTTCACCGCGAAAGCCCAGCGTATGCAGGCGCAGTAAATCGTCCGCACTCGTCAGCTTGCTTGTCGCATGCCGCAGCACAGCCATTTTGGCATTAGCCTCGTTCATGCCGCAGCCATTATCCACGACACGAATATATTCTGTGCCTCCGGCAAAGGTCGTAACTTCAATCTTCGTCGCCCCTGCATCAAGAGCGTTCTCCACCAGCTCCTTGACTACCGAAGCAGGCTTTTCCACAACCTCGCCGGCAGCAATCTGGTTTGCTGTATTAGTGTCCAAAAGCTGGACGACATGCTCGTCTGCCATTATTTACCCAACTCCTTTCTTGCCTCTGCCTGCAGCTGGTAGAGGGTGTTCAGCGCCTCAATCGGCGTCATGCTCATAACGTCCAAGGTGTCCAGACGCTGCGCTATAGCGCTTGCCGTAAACAGCGAGCCCATCATCTCAGGCTGCGCCGTGCTGGCCGCAGGCGCAGCACTCTGTCCGTTCTCGCTGTCATATTCGGTCAAAAGCTCCTCAGCTCTGTCCAGCACGCGCTTCGGCAGGCCTGCCAGCCTTGCCACATGCACGCCATAGCTGCGGTCTGTGCCGCCCGGAACAATGCGGCGCAGGAAGACAATATCCTTGCCGCGCTCCTTGACTGCCACAGAATAATTCTTCACGCCCTCCAGCACCGTCTCCAGCGCCATCAGCTGATGATAATGCGTAGCAAAGAGCGTCTTCGCCTTAATCTTATCATGAATATATTCCATCACCGCATGCGCAATGCTCATGCCATCAAAGGTGCTCGTGCCGCGGCCCACCTCGTCGAGGATAATCAGGCTGTTTTTCGTGGCGTATTTCAAAATCTGCGCCACCTCGTTCATCTCCACCATGAAGGTGCTCTGGCCTGTTGCCAAATCATCGCTGGCACCCACGCGCGTAAAGATTTTATCGACAGGACAGATATTCGCCTGACGCGCAGGGATAAAGCTGCCCATCTGCGCCATCAGCACCAGCAACGCCACCTGACGCATATAGGTCGACTTGCCTGCCATATTCGGGCCGGTAATAATCATCATGCGCTCATCTGCATTATTAAGGTTCGTATTATTCGGCACGAAGATTTCCTTCTCCAGCAGACGCTCCACCACAGGATGACGGCCATCGGTAATCTTTATCTCGCCCCAGTTGTTCAGCTCCGGACGGATATAATTATATTTATAAGCTGCCAGCGCCAGCGAATTGAGCACATCAATGCAGGAAATCGCGCGCGCTGTCTCCTGAATCTCGACAATCTTGCCGCGAATCAGGCTGCGCAGCTCGTCAAACAGATAATATTCCAGCTGCTGAATTTTTTCCTTCGCACCGAGAATTTTATTTTCAAACGCCTTCAGCTCAGGTACGATATAACGCTCTGCGTTCACCAGCGTCTGCTTGCGCACGAAATAATCGGGCACGCTGCTCGACTGTCCCTTGCTGACCTCGATATAGTAGCCAAAAACCTTGTTATAGCCAACCTTGAGCGTCTTGATGCCGGTTTCATCCTTCACCTTCTGCTCAAAGTTCTGCATCCACGTTTTGTTATCCGCAGCAATCTCGTGCAGCTCGTCCAGCTCACTGTTATAGCCGGTGCGAATCATGCCGCCCTCGCGCACGGAAAACGGCGGCTCATCCACAATCGCGCGCTGCAAAATCTCGGCCAGCTCCTTATGCAGATGCAGCTCGCCGCACAGCTTACCCAGCAAGCGGCTCTTGCAGCCGGTCAAAATATCCTTCAGTCCCGGCAGCATCATCAGCGAATTACGCAGCGCCACAAGGTCACGTGCATTCGCACTGCCCACCTCGATGCGGCTCACGATACGCTCCAAATCGGCCACGGCCTTCAGCTGCTCGGCTACCGCCTCGCGCAGATTGCTGTCTGCCAAAAGCTCGGCCACCGCCTCCTGACGCTCGGCAATACGGCCAAGGTCGAGCAGCGGGCTTTCAATCCAGCTACGCAGACGGCGCGCACCCATAGAGGTTTTCGTAAAATCCAACACGTCCAGCAGCGTACCGCGCTTCGAGCCGTCCGCCATGCTGCGTACCAGCTCCAGATTACGTATCGCCGTGACATCAAGATTCATAAAGCTGTTGCGCTCGATACGCGTCAAACGGTTGATGTGGCTCAAATCTGCCATAACAGTGCCATGCAGATAGCTCAGCAGACGCTCCACCGTCTTGTGTACCTCCGCAGGTACCTCGGTGCCGGCAAAGTGCTGCGCAAAATAAGCCGTCTCCGGCGTTTTGCTGTCATAGCCGCTTACGGCGCACTCCGGCAGCCTTGCCGCCAGCCACTCGCGCAGCCTGTCAATCGTCTCCTGATAGCCAAGGCTGACAACCATTTCCGCAGGCTGCATTCTGTAAATCTGCTCCGTAATATTCAAAAACGCTTCCTTGCTGTCGTCAAAGAACCATTCGCATTCGCCTGTCGAAACATCTGCCGCCGCAAAGCACAGCTCATGACCTGCAAACTCCTGCAAAAAGACAAGATAACGGTTATGCTTGTCCTCTAAAAGCTGCTCGTTCAGCGCTGTGCCCGGCGTAATAATCTTGATAACCTTACGCTCGACAATGCCCTTCGCCAGCTTCGGGTCCTCGACCTGCTCACAGATAGCAATGCGGAAGCCCTTCTTAATCAGCTTGGCAATATAGCCGTCGACCGAATGATACGCCGCACATCGGGATATCGTCGTTACCGGAGCGCTTCGTCAGCGTAATATTCAAAACCTCAGATGCTTTAATCGCATCATCATAAAACATTTCGTAAAAATCGCCCAGACGGAAGAACAGCAATTCATCAGGATGCTGGTTTTTGACATCCAGATATTGCTGCACCATCGGCGTAACATTTGCAGCAGCCATTAATCTACCGCCTTACCTTTCACTAACCAGGTTTGCGCAGTGTCAAGCTTCACATTGACCTTCTGGCCTACCTCATAATGCTTATCCTCAATCGGCCACAGCACCAGAATACCAGTGCGCGTGCGACCGTTCCAAACATCAGCCTGCTTGCTCGGTCCCTCTGCCAAAACCTCTACAGTCTGGCCGACCAGAGTCTCATGGAAGCGCAGGCTGTTCTCATTTTGCAGCGCCATCAGGCGGTTCAGGCGCTCCTTCTTCGTTGCCAGCGGCACCTGCTCCTCCATCTTCGCTGCCGGAGTACCGCTGCGCTTGGAATAAATAAACGTAAACGCCGAAGCAAAGCCAACCTGACGCACAATATCCATCGTAGCCTCAAAATCCTCCTCCGTTTCACCAGGGAAGCCCACGATAATATCCGTAGTAATCGCTGCGTCAGGCACATACTTGCGAATGAGCTTAATCAGCTCCAGATATTTTTCACGGCTATAGCCACGGTTCATGCGGCGCAGGATTTCCGTGCTGCCGGACTGGAAAGGCACGTGGAAGTTCTCGCAGATATGCTCGCACTCAGCCACAGCCTTGATAACCTCCTCGCTCATATCACGCGGATGGCTCGTCATATAATGGATGCGCTCCACGCCGGGGATTTCGTTCACGCGACGCAGCAGCTTGGCAAAAGCATCCTGCTCGCCAAAATCCTTGCCATAGGAGTTAACGTTTTGTCCCAGCAGCGTAAATTCCTTATAGCCGTCCTGTACAGCAGCCTCAATCTCGCGCACGATATTCTCTACACTGCGGCTACGCTCACGGCCACGCACGTAAGGCACGATGCAGTAGGTGCAAAAGTTGTTGCAGCCGTACATAATGGGAACCCACGCAGCAAACGAGCTTTGGCGTACCATATGGCCCTCAAACTCGCTCTGGTGAATCGTCAAATCAGTATAGGCCGCACCCTTGCGCTCCGCAAGAAACTCCAGCAGCAGACGCTTGAAGTCGTTGACATAGGCCGTGCCCAGCAGCAGGTCAACCTGCGGATGTTTTTTGAGCAGCTTCTCGCCATCCTTTTGCGCCATACAGCCTGCCACACAGATAACAACATCCGGATTGGCACGCTTCACAGCCTTCAGCTCGCCAATCTTGCCGGCGATTTTTTTCTCTGCACTCTCACGCACGCAGCAGGTGTTGACAATAATAATATCCGCTGTATGAAAATCCGGATTAGGCTTATAGCCCAGCTCCTGCAGCTGGCCTGCATAATGCTCTGTATCCGATTCATTCATCTGACAGCCGTAATTAATCAGGCAATAGGTTTTTTCTTTTTCTATCATATGTGTAATACCTCCATATTTCACAGCTTAATTTTGCTTTATCATTATATTATACCCAAAAGAAGCCCCATCCCGCAAGATTTTTAATTTTTTTAGTAGCAGGTATTGAAATCTGCCCTCAATATGATTACAATATAGGCAGGCCTTAAATTTATATAATATATTCTCTGCAGCTCACGCTTGCATCTCCCTAACCGGAGAAAACAAAAGCTGTAAGGCAGAGAGCTTATTGCCTAACATAAAGGAAGGTACGAAAAAATGAATAAGAAAAAGTGGTTTATCGTAAGCATTTTGCTTGCTGTACTTGCAGGTGCAGCCTTTTATTTCCTCTACTTCATCAAAACTCCGACCTACGCGCTCAACGAAACGCGTCTAGCCGTAAAAGAGCATGATACGACGAAATTCACACGCTATGTCGATGTCAACTCCGTCATGGACAATGCCTTTGATGATATTATCAAAGCTGAAAGCAAAATCAATAACGATAATATCTTCTCGAACCCGTTCGCTCTCGGTATTCTGCATATGCTGAAGCCGTCCGTCGTCGAGCTCATGAGCAAGGAAGCAGTTGAGCGTGTTGCCCAGACTAAGCAAGACGCTGCCTCAAGCGCACAGCCTGTAGATCCTGTTCCCGATGCTATGAAGCGCAATCTGGAGCGCCATATTCCGCTCGACAAAATGACGGTGAAGGATTTGCAGCTTACCAAGCACGACGGCGACAACGCCACGGCTTCACTCCTGCTGCATGATGGCACCCTCGACAAAGATTTTGTTGCCGAGCTGGTAATGCAGCACAACGAAAAGGGCGACTGGCAGATTAAGAAGGTCGGCAACCTGTCGACACTCATTGAGCAGTTCGTCGCAGCCAAACGCGCTAAGCAGGCCGCTGAAAACAAGCCTATTATGGAGCGCTTGAACAAAGCGCTACAGGCCACCAGCGAACGTCTGACTATCACT
>URVO01000040.1 GCA_900551335.1 uncultured Phascolarctobacterium sp. | reverse complement strand
AGCCCTGGCATGTTCGATGTTATGGTGCTTTTGGGCAAGGAAAAAACTCTGGCACGTCTGGAGAAGGCTGTGGAGTTTATTAAAAGCCTGTAAGCTGGATTGATGGGGTAATTCACCGGGAAGGCTATTTGTAGAACCAGAGGAGGAATATACCTATGAAAATCCTGTTAACTGCGCTGTTTTGTCTGTGCCTGTCTCTGCCGGTCTTTGCTGATCAGCAGACGACTGTGCTGACGGAGCAGACGACTGTGGGCAAGGCGAGTGCAAGCCTGCCCTTTATAGACGGCAGCAATGATACCGTGAGCGAGAAGCAGGCCAATGCGCTGATCCGCACTGCTGCCTCCAGGCTGATCAAGGAGGTCGGCGGTCAGGGCAGCGTGAGCTATAAGGTGCTGCTGAACCGTCCGAGTCTTGTTGCGCTCGAGCTGGAGGCTGCTAATGGCGGTCGCAAAGCCTACGCAGGTCTGAACATCGATTTGACGACGGGCAAGGAGTTCGGCGTGACGGATTTCTTCGTTGATAACGACAGCGTGAAGGCGGCGCTGGGCGCTTATGACAACGTGCTCTTTGGCGAGCAGGGCCTGTACCTGCGCAGCGAAAATGGCGGCGAGTATAAGACGCTGGTGCCTTATCGCGAGGTTGTCGGCTCGATGCGTATCGGTGAGGCGGGACGTCTGCTGCAGCTTGCCAAGGTTACGGCGAATGCTGCCGGCAAGACGGTGATTCTGCCGGAGAGCGGACTTTTGGCGCTGAAGCTCGACAGCAATCCTTCGACCGGCTATGGCTGGGTGATGAGCTGTGCTTCGCCTGCTGTGAGCAAGGTGGGCAGCTCGTTTACGATTCCCAGCTCTAATGACACGCGCGTGGGCGTGCCTGGCGTAGAGATTCTGGTGCTGGCGGTTACGCAGCCAGGCACCTATCAGGTGCGCATGGACTACAAGCGCTCCTGGGAGAAGCTGAGCCTGCAGAGCTTTAGCTTTACGGTTGTTGCCAAATAAAATATAAAACATAAGCTGTCTTGCAGACAGCATGGAGCAGGGCCGACGACGGCGCACAGCTTAGTGTGCCCTTGGAGGCCTTGTGCTATATTGCCGTCTGCAAGATTTTTTAGGAGAAGAAAATGGATAAAGCGTCAGTTTCTGTAAAAATAATGAATGACACATATGCACTGCGGACCTCTGCTCCGGCCGAAAAGGTTAAGCAGATTGCCGAAGAGGTTGATAAGCGTATGCAAAGCCTGGCTGCCGACAAGAATATCCAGTATAGAGAAAAGCTGGCTATCTGGACGGCGCTGGATCTGGCTGCGGATTTGCTGGAGCTGCAGGAGCGTTATGACAGATTGCTGGCCGCAGTCCGCGAAAGGTAAAAAGCATGGAGAAGAAAAATATTGAGCTGCTGGCCCCGGCTGGAAGCTGGGAGGCGCTGGAGGCAGCGGTGAATGCCGGTGCAGATGCCGTTTATATGGGCGGCAAGGCGTTCGGCGCCCGTGCCTATGCCAGCAATTTTGATGAGGAGCAGATGGCGAAGGCGGTATATTTTGCGCATATGCATCATGTACGCCTGTATATTACGGTCAACACGCTTGTCGACGACAGCGAGCTGCCTGAGCTGGCAGAATATCTGCGCTTTTTGAACAACGTCGGTGTGGATGGCATTATCGTGCAGGACATGGGCGTTATCCGTCTGGCGCAAAAAATTGTGCCGGAGCTGCCGCTGCACGCCAGCACGCAGATGACGATTACGAACAGCAGCGGCGTTGATTTTGCTGTAGCCGCAGGCATGGAGCGCAGCGTTTTGGCGCGTGAGCTGAGCCTGAAGGAAATCGCTGCTGCCTGCAGCCGTGGTACGGAGATTGAAACCTTTATCCATGGTGCGCTTTGCGTCTGCTATAGCGGCCAGTGCCTGATGAGCAGTCTTATCGGCGGCCGTAGCGGTAACCGCGGACGCTGTGCTCAGCCGTGCCGTCTGCCGTACAAGCTGCTGAACGACAACGATGAGGACATGCTGCAGGGCAAGGATGCAGGCCAGTACCTGCTGAGTCCGAAGGATATTAACACGCTGGGCATTCTGCCGCAGCTTATTGAGGCCGGTGTTGTGTCTTACAAAATCGAAGGCCGTATGAAGCGTCCGGAATATGTGGCTGTGGTCGTAGATGCATATCGCCGTGCGATTGACAGCTATCTGGCCGGAGATTATCAGGTGCCTGCGGAGGATTATGCTAACATTGAGCAAATTTTCAACCGCGACTTTACGACGGCTTATATGGAAACGCGTCCCGGACGCACGATGATGAGCGACCGCCGTCCGAATAACCGCGGTGTGCTTATCGGCCGTGTAGCGAAGCTTGACAAGCAGCGCAACAAGGCTGTGATTAAGCTGGACAAGGAGCTGCATCTTGGCGATGGTCTAGAGTTCTGGGTGAGCGTGGGCGGCCGTGTGGGCACGACGGTGACGGAGATGCTGCGCCAGAGCCAAAGCGTGCAGAGTGCTGCCGCAGGCGAGCAGGTGACGATTGATGTGCCGAACGGCGTGCGTCTGAATGACCGCGTATTCCGCACGCTTGACAGCCGCCTGATGAGCTATGCGCAGCAGTTCTTTGGTCAGGATGCGAAGAAGCGTATCCCTGTCGATGCTGTGGTTACGGCGCGTTTGGGCGAGCCGATGAGCGTGGTGCTGACGGATGACGAGGGCAACGTTGGCTATGGCGAGACGGACTTCATCGTAGAGGAAGCACGCAAGCGTGCGCTCGATGATGCCGTCGTTTATAAGCAAATCGATCGTCTGGGTACGACAGAGTATTTCTTGAATAGCCTGCATTTTGAGCATGACGAGAACGTTATGGTGCCGATGAGCGAGATGAACGAGGCGCGCCGTATGGCCTGCGAGGCGCTGGATGCCGCACGTTTGGAGGCCTTTGCTCCTGCGCGTAAGCCGGTGCATAGGGTGACGGAGCAGCTTGTGCCTAACGCGCATAAGGTGCGCCACAACGAGTCGGTGCTCACTGTGCATTGCGACAGCGTGAAGAAGGTTAACGTAGCGCTGCAGGCAGGCGCGGAGCGTATTCTTTTCGGCGGCGATTGCTTCAACCACCAGCTGCCGACGGAGGCAGATTATACGAAGGTGGCGCAGCTAGTGCGCAAGGAGGGCCGTGAGCTGGCCTTTGCAACGCCGCGTATCGTGAAGGAGGCGCAGCTTGGCTATTTCGACAAGCTTTTCGCTTTGTGGGAGAGCCTGCAGCCTGATTATGTCTATATCAATAACAATGGCCTGTGGCCGCTGGTAAAGAAGTATGCGCTGAATCTGGTGGCAGATATTTCGCTGAACCTGTTCAACAGCCAGACGCTGCAGTTCTGGGGCGAGCAGGGTGCTAAGGGCGCTGTGCTCAGCGCGGAGCTGACCATGGCGCAGGTGGAGCATCTGGCGAGCGTAAGCCCGCTGCCGCTGGAGTGCATGATTCAGGGACGCCTAGAGATGATGGTGTCGGAATACTGCGTAGGCGGCAGCTTCCTCGGCGAGCTGGATAAGGGCGCCTGCAAGTTCAACTGTGGCGAGCAGCTGTATCTTGGCGACCGCAAGGATGCACGCTTCCCGATTGCGACAGACCAGTTCTGCCGTATGCACGTTTTGAATGCGCATGAGCTGTCGATGGTGGCGAATGTGCAGCATATGCAGGAGATTGGTGTGGCCAGCCTGCGTATCGACGGACGTGAGTACGAGACGGGGCGCTTGGGCGAGCTTGTTGCCCTGTACCGCAAGGTGCTGGGCGGGGCGCTGGAAGCGCCGGAGAATCTGCCGGGCACGACGCGCGGACATTATTTCCGTGGGGTAATGTAAAATATAATAAATGAAAAAACGCTGTCGCCAGAGCAATCTGCTTTGGACGACAGCGTTTTACTTTGCTTAAAATTATTTGTTTGCTTCTGCTTCAGCGATAACCTTGTTGATGTCTTCAACCAGAGCGTCAACGTCGATGCCATGAGCGCCTGCGCCCTGGCCGATGGTCTCGAAATGTGCAGCCATGCAGCCGATGCAGCCCAGACCGTATTCAGCAAAAACTTCCATAATTTCAGGATGGCTTTGAACGGCTTCGATAATGCCGGTATCTTTTGTAATCATAGTGATATTCTCCTTTGGATTAAAATTTTGTGTTGTAACACTGTATGTCATAATTATAGCATCTCGGGCAATAAAAGCCAAATTGATTCTGAGGATTTTTTGCAAAATTTTTGTGCTGGTTTTGTTGTAAGCTATTGCACTAAATGGGAAATAACGTTATAATGGAGAAAAGTGGTGAAAAGTGGGTGAAGGAGGTTGCGCCATGCTGCTCGGTGAATATGAACACAGTATAGACACTAAGGGCCGCATAGCTATGCCTGCAAAGCTGCGCGAGGGACTCGGCGGTAAGTTTATTATCACGAAGGGCCTGGACGGCTGCCTGTTTGTCTACGCGATGGACGAGTGGCAGCGTGTGGAGCAGAAGCTCGCTTCTTTGCCGATGAGCCGTAAGACAGCACGTGATTTTACAAGATTTCTTTTTGGCGGCGCCTGTGAGGGCGAATGCGACAAGCAGGGCAGAGTGCTGCTGCCCGCCAGCCTGCGACGTTATGCAGGGCTGGAGCGTGATGCTGTGATTGTCGGCGTGGGCAGCCGCGCAGAAATCTGGGATGCTGCGAAGTGGCAGCAATATAACGAAGAAAGTGCAGAGGATGTGAATGAGCTGGCTGAGCAGCTGGCGGACCTTGGCATCTGATGCAGCTGGTGAGACTAATGGAATTTAAGCATACGAGCATCCTGCTGCAGGAAAGCGTGGATTTTCTCATTATAGATAAAAATGGTATATATGTGGACTGCACGATGGGCGGCGCCGGACACAGCAGTGCTTTTGCAGCGCAGCTGGAGGCTGGCGGTATGCTGATTGGCATCGACCAGGACGACGACGCTATTGCTGCAGGCTCGGAGCGTCTTTTGAACAAGTTTGCCTGTAAGACCGTGGTGGCGAAGTCTAACTTTGAAAACTTTGCCCAGGTTTTAGACAGCATGGGCATTGAGCAGATTGACGGTATTTTCTTCGACCTGGGCGTGTCGAGCTACCAGCTGGATACACCGGAGCGTGGCTTTTCCTATATGCATGACGGTCCTCTCGACATGCGCATGAACAAGGAAGCGAAGCTGGACGCAGAATATATTGTCAACCATTATAAGGAAGAGGAGCTGGCGGATATTATTCACCGCTACGGTGAGGAGCGTTGGAGCAAGCGTATTGCGCAATTTATCGTCAATGAGCGTAAGCAGCAGCCGATTACGACGACCTTCCAGCTTGTCGATATTATTAAAAAAGCGATTCCTAAGGGAGCGCGTCTGGACGGACCGCATCCGGCTAAGCGCACCTTTCAGGCTATCCGTATAGAGGTAAACAACGAGCTGGGTATACTGGCTGATACGATGGAAGCAGCGGTGAGCCGCTTAAAGAGCGGTGGCCGCATCGGTGTCATCACCTTCCATTCGCTGGAGGACAGAATTATTAAGCAAACCTTTGCTAAGCTGGCGAAGGGCTGCACCTGTCCGCCGCAGCTGCCGGTGTGCGTTTGCGGTAAGAAGCCGCTGCTGAAAAAGACGGGCAATATTGTGCCGTCGAAGCAGGAGGTCGAGGAGAATCCTCGCAGCCGCAGTGCAAGATTGAGATATGCCATTAAAATTTAAGCTGATTTGTTGTTGCAAGCAGCCTATGTACAAATTTAGGAGATGAGTCCTATGTTAGCAAGAAAATATGATAATTATGCATGGCAGCAACAGCAGGTCGGGCAGGAGCAGCAGCCAAGGCGGGCACCGCGTCACCAGGGGGATAATAGGGTGGCTCTGGGCCGAGCTATTTTGACGGCTGTTATTGTGCTGGCAACATATATGTTTGTTGTCTGGCGCAGTGAGGCTGTGGTTTTGAGCGGTCAGCAGCTTTTGCAGCTGGAGCGGCAGGAGCAGCAGCTGATTGCAAAGAATAACGAGCTGAAAATTGAGGTTGAGCAGCTTAAAGGGCCTGAAAGAATTATTGGCCTGGCACAGCAGCGTCTGGGTATGAATGTTGCTCGCAGCAATATCTACGTGAAGTCAGGGCAAGCTGCAAAAAACAGCAATTCTATGGCTGCGAAAAGCAAATAAACATAGCTATTCAAACGGCTTTGTGATATAATTTAACATGAGAATTTGGGAGGCAGCCGTCAGGCTGCCCCTTTCAATTTCGCTTTAGGTAAGAAAAAAAGACTGCGTGCTTTGCGCAGGTGTATAGGAGGTTTATATATGGAAAAGCAATTGGCTTCACTGCTGACGTTACTGCCCGATGCTAAGGTGGTTGGCGACAGCAAGCAAGTGATTACCGATGTAACTGCTGATTCCCGCGCTGTGCAGGCAGGCAGCTTGTTTATCTGTCTGAAGGGCGCGACTGTAGATGGTCATAAATTTTTAGCAATGGCGGCAGAGAAGGGCGCTGTGGCAGCGCTCGTTGAGGATATGCCGCAGGAGGCTCCTGCCGGCGTAACGCTGATTCAGGTTGCGGATACGCGTGCAGCGATGGAGGCCGTGACGCCGTTCTTCTATGATTATCCGGGCAAAAAGCTGCGTATGATTGGCGTGACGGGTACGAATGGCAAGACCACCTCTACTAATATCATCCGCCTGATTCTGCGTAAGGCAGGCTTCAAGGTCGGCTTAATCGGCACGATTAACATTATGATTGAGGACGAGGTTACGGATTCGCATAACACGACTCCGGACGTTGTCGACCTGCAGAAAACATTATACAAAATGGTGTGTGCGGGCTGCGACTACTGCGTTATGGAGGTTTCCAGCCATGCGCTGGCGCTCAAGCGCGTAGCAGGCATTGAATATGACTGCGCTGTGCTGACGAATATTACGCAGGACCATCTGGACTTCCACAAGACGATGGAAAACTACCGCGATGCCAAGAGCCTGCTCTTTGAGCATCTGACGGACGGCAAGAAGCCGAATAAAAATGCTGTGTTCAACATGGACGATCCCAGCTCCGCTATTATCAAGGAACGCACGCAGGCCAACGTGCTGACCTTTGGCGAGGGCAAGGACAACGATATCTATCCGCTGACCTTTACGGTTGAGCCGAAGCATATGCAGCTCAAGCTGCACACTCCGGTGGGCGAGATGGACCTCGAGCTGAAGATTACCGGCGAGTTCAACGTGTATAACGTTATGGGCGTTATCGGCGCCATGCTGGCTGAGAAAATTGACAAGGCAACGATTGAGGCTGTGCTCGACGGCTTCGACGGCGTGCCGGGCCGCTTCCAGCTGGTCGAGGCAGGTCAGCCCTACACCGTTATCGTGGACTATGCACATACTCCCGACGGTCTGGAAAACGTGCTCAACACTGCACGCTCCATTACGAAGGGCAAGCTGTGGGCAGTGTTTGGCTGCGGCGGCGACCGCGACAACAAGAAGCGCCCGATTATGGGTGCGCTGGCGCTCAAGCTGGCTGACAAGGTTGTTGTCACCTCTGACAATCCGCGTACCGAGGATCCTGAGCTGATTATCGACGAAATCTTTACGGCGCTGACCGAAGTTCCGGCCGGTAAAGAGGTGTATCGCGAAAGCGACCGCCGCGAGGCTATCAACTTTGCATTGGCTCATGCAGCTGCTGATGATGTTATCCTGATTGCAGGCAAGGGCCACGAAAATTACCAGATTCTGAAGGACAGAACCATTCACTTTGACGATAAAGAAGTAGTTATGGAATACTGGAGTGATAAAAAATGATGAAAGCCAGTGAGGTTATTGCAGCTACGAAGGCTGCTATAGCAGATTTTGATTTTACAGGCGTGACGACGGACTCCCGTGCCGTAAAGCCGGGCGAGCTGTTCGTAGCGCTCAAGGGCGGCAATTTCGACGGCCATGATTACTGCGTGAAGGCTGCTGAGCTTGGCGCAGCAGGCGTGGTGGTTTCGCATGACGTGGAAGGCCTGCCAGCAGGCGTTTCGGTGTTTAAGGTTAAGGATACGCTGCTTGCTTATCAGCAGCTGGCGCATGCCTACCGCCTGAAGCAGCAGGGCCTGAAGGTTTTTGCGATTACCGGCTCAAACGGAAAGACCTCGACGAAGGATTTGCTGGCAGCCTGCCTTGGTGCCAAATACAAGGTTGTGAAAACGCAGGGCAACTTCAACAACGAAATCGGTCTGCCAAAGACGCTGTTGTCTATCCAGCCCGACACGGATATCGCCGTAGTCGAGATGGGTATGCGCGGCTTGGGCCAGATTGCTGAGCTGTGCCGCATTGCGGAGCCGGACAGCGGCCTGATTACCAACGTGGGCGAAACGCACATGGAGCTTCTTGGCAGCATGGAAAACATCGGCAAGGCCAAGAGCGAGATTGTCGTTGACCTTCCGAGCGACGGCTTTGCTGTGCTCAACGGCGACAACGAATATGTGCTGGCAGCAGCAGGCAAGACGAAGGCGCAGGTTGTTTACTTCGGCCTGGGCGAGAACTGCGACTACCGCGGCAGTGATATCGTGACCTCGGCCTTAGGCACGACCTTCACCTGCACCGAGAAGAAGAGCGGCAAAAGTGTCAGCGTACGCCTGCAGCTCATCGGTGAGCACAACGTGTACAACGCTCTGAGCGCCATCGCCGGAGCTGCCTGCTACGGCGTACCGATGGAGGACAGCGCGAAGGCGCTGGCGACAGCACGTCTGACCGGCAGCCGTCAGGAGATTATCTATATCGGTGACATCACCTTTATCAACGATGCCTATAACGCCAGCCCTGCTTCTATGGAGGCAGCGCTGAAAACTCTGGCTGAGGCGAAGAAGGCGGCGCATGGCGCTGTACGCACGATTGCTGTGCTGGCAGACATGCTGGAGCTGGGCGCTATCAGCGAGGATGCGCACCGCCGCGTAGGCCGCTGGGCCGTAGAAAACGGCGTCGACTATGTGCTGACCTATGGACCTGAGGCTGCTTATATCAGCGAAGAGGTCAAAAAGCTCGGCGGCGAAGGCTGTCATTATGCTGACCGTCAGGGGGCAGCAGACAAGCTGCGCCAGCTGGCGACGGCCGGAGACATCATCCTGCTGAAGGGCAGCAACTCGATGCAGGTGGGGAAGATGTTGGAATTATTTAAGTGACTTAGACCGCATATAAGGCACCATCTACTTCGGAACGGCTCCTGACGCAAAGACCCAAGTTGTCGCAAGCGTAGCGAAGCGAGAACTTGTTGGTCGTGCTAATACCCGAAGGGTGAGGAGTACCTTTAGTACGCCGTCGTCGCCGTTCCTCGTATCTGATACCTTCTCTGCGGTCTTTCTAGGGGTTTCAATTCTATAGAGAGAGAGTTTTATTTCATGTTAAAATTAGTAGGAATTCCTGTGACTGCG
>URVO01000039.1 GCA_900551335.1 uncultured Phascolarctobacterium sp. | reverse complement strand
GCAGCTAAGCAGAGCGCTTAATATTGAGTAAAAGCTAAAGATCTGCGGCTTTACGAAGGTAAGGCTGCAGGTTTTTTTGCTTGGCAGCACGCTGTGCTGAATATCTCGTCACAATTATCAGAAAATACATTGACTCTCGATTTATCCAGAAGAATTTAAAAGAAAATAAAAGTATAGGGACAAAATGAAATCTGTCCCTATACTTTTTATACGTTTTGGGCTTTATATTCCTCTCCCCAATTCCACATAGCGTCCAAAATTGGTTTAAGGCTCTTACCTAAGTCTGTCAAACTGTACTCAACACGTGGTGGAACCTCTGCATAAACCTTTCGATTGACAAGCCCTTTTTCTTCCATATCGCGCAGCTGTGCTGTCAATACTTTTTGAGAAACATTCCCTATGGATTTTTTTAGTTCTCCAAATCGTTTTGTTCCGGGCATTAAGTCACGCAATATGAGAACCTTCCATTTATCGCCTATCAGCATAAGGGTAGTTTCTACTGGGCAGGCTGGCAAATTTTTTTCGTTTGGCATGGTATCTTTCCTTTTCAATAGTTTCCTATTGGTAACTATAGCACAATTATGTGCTTACTTTACAAATAGGCTTTACGGTATTATTATAATCTTGCAAACGAAAAATTGCAAACGAAAAAACTTATTTAACCTAATCCGCCAGAAGTCCTCCACCTCTAAGGTGGGGGATGAAGGCGGGTCTGGCGAATTTACGTAAGTAATTGAGCCAGACAATTGCTCCGTAGATAGCTTTATGATATAATCAGTCATAGAAGTGAAAGGGTTGATTATATTATGAAATTAGACAATAATAACCATTCAGTGTTCTTGCTGTAATACATAGAAAATCAAGGCAGGTGATTATAGTGAATAAGGCATACCGATACAGGCTCTACCCGACAATTGAACAGGAGATTATGTTTGCCAAGACTTTCGGCTGTGCCAGATTCATCTATAACAAGATCCTGGGAGATCGTCTTGATTACTATAAGGAAACAGGCGAGAGGCTGAACAATACACCTGCACAGTACAAGGAAGAATTTCCTTGGCTGAAAGAGGTTGACAGCCTTGCTCTCGCCAATGCCCAAATAAACCTGAACAAGGCGTATAACAACTTTTGGAGTAATAGGAAGCATTTTGGCAAGCCACGCTTCAAGTCGAAGAAAACAGGTCATGCTTCATATTCTACGAACAACCAGCATGGCTCTGTAAGAATCGAGGGAAATAAAGTCAAGCTGCCTAAAATAGGCTGGGTAAAGCTGTGCCTGCATCGTCCATTGATGGAGAATAGCACCATAAAGACTGTAACCATAAGTAAAACACCGTCAGGAAAATACTATATCAGCATTTTGGTGGAGTATGAAAACCAAATACTTCCTATTATACCGAAGAATTTTCTTGGATTGGATTTTGCTATGCACGGGCTGTATGTTGCTTCCGATGAGGACAATGCCGATTATCCAAATTTCTTACGGAAAGCCGAAAAGAGATTGGTCAAGGCACAAAGAAAGCTCTCCAAGAGACAAAAAGAGAGCCGTAACAGGCATAAACAAAGACTGCGTGTGGCTGTACTCCATGAAAAAATTGCTAATCAACGCCGTGACTTCCTGCATAAGAAAGCTCGTTATCTTGCAGACCGCTATGATGCGATTGGCATAGAGGACATTAGCGTAAAGGCCATGGCGAAGCGAAAGAAGGGTGGCAAGTTCAGCTTTGGTAAATCCATATCTGACAATGGCTGGAGCATGTTCACAAGTATGCTGGAATACAAACTTGCATGGCAGGGTAAGCAACTTATCAAGATAGACAAATGGTATCCAAGCAGTCAGCTATGCCATGTCTGTGGCTACCAGAATAGTGGCACCAAAGACTTATCTGTGCGGGAATGGGATTGCCCTAAGTGTGGCAGTCATCATAACCGTGACAAGAACGCTGCAATAAATATTAGAGAAGAAGCTAGGCGAATATCTGCCTAGCATAACTCATAAAGTACCGTGGGTCGCACGGGAATCTACGCCTGTGGAGAGAGTGTAAGTCGCCACAGCTCTTCGGAGTTAGTGGTGCTGTTCTCGCTGAAGCAGGAAGCTTCCGCCTCTATAGGCGGGGGTACGTTCACTGTTTTCAAAGATATGGACTATGAAATCTACCGAAAACTATTCGGATAATATAAAAAGGCTAAAGCAGGCAATCCACAATGCTGACGCAATTCTGATAGGCGCAGGAGCGCGGCTACGGCGCCGAGGGCTATAAGACAGATATTGCGCTGGGGGAAAGCAGCCTGCGTGAATGCGCAGATGAGGCCGAAACCTTTGCGCGCTGGCGCAGCGAGTGCGCGGCATTTGCCAAGGAGGTGCAGCCTTATTTGCTGTACAGGTGATGCAGAGGACGGCGAGAACGGCGTACGCTATGCTAGAAACAAAAAATTCACTTGCTTTTTAACAAACTTTTGGGTACACTTAAAGTAAGACGATATTAAAAATAAAGCTTTTTTTTCGAATTTTAAAGGAAAGTTAAGAAGGATTGAGGTAATGCTTATTGCTTTTTGATTTTCATCGATTATTTTTGAAAGGCAGTGATTTATATGGATCCGCAAAAGTATATTTCTGATGAACAGGTTGTTAAACGTGCAAATTGTGCTGTAAAAATTGCTTTGGAGAAAAAACGTGCTATGGATGTGCCTATTGTTACGTATGATAGAACGACGCAAAGCATTTGTATAGTTGGTAATGATGGCAGCAAAACGCAGGTTTGTGGGAGATATTGTCATGGACGTTATAGCGAAAGAGTTAAATAAGCAGCCCGAGATAATTGTGTTTGCAGGGCCAAATGGTTCTGGAAAGAGCACTTTTACGGAATTGTTAAAGCCGCCTGTTGACTATATTAATGCCGATGAAATTAAGAAAAATTTAAAATGCGATGATTTGACTGCTGCTAAGCTTGCAGAAAAACAAAGAGAGGATCATTTACAAAATAAAGAGGATTTCTGCTTTGAAACAGTTTTATCTACGCCAAGAAATTTAAATTTGCTGCGTAGAGCAAAGAAGCTGGGATATTTTATCCGTTGCTATTATGTTTTGACAGTTGATCCTTATATCAACGTTTATCGAGTAAAGTCACGCGTTGCAGAGGGTGGACATGATGTGCCTGTTGAAAAAATAATTGAACGTTACGATAAGGCTTTGGCACAGGTTTGTGATGTGGTTGAAATTGCAGATATCTGCCATATTTACGATAATTCTACCGAGCAGCCATTTCGTATTTTCAAGAAGCGGAAGAGTGAAGAGTTTTATGATGCTTGTGAAGAGTGGCATATAGAAGATATAGCATTATTGACTGGCAGCAAGCAAATGGTACATAAAAATCTAAATATGTGATTAATCAGCGAGGACGGTGAGAACCGTCCTCGCTTCGCACCATACGCCTTGTAATTTACAAAAACGTTTCACACAAGCCCCTGAATTTTTGTTAAAATATAGATGCATAAATTTGCTTAACACAAGGAGCTGATAAATATGAATACAGAATTACAGGCTTTGCTGGAACGCAGAAGCATTCGCAGCTATAAGCCCGACATGGTGCCGCAGGAGCTGATTGATCAGGTTATCGAGGCCGGCCTTTATGCTGCCAGCGGTCACGGTGAGCAGGATTCGATTATTGTTGCGGTTACGAATAAAGAGGTGCGCGATAAGCTGTCGCAGATGAACCGCGCTATTATGGGTACGACGAGTGATACCTTTTATGGTGCGCCGGTTGTTTTGATTGTGCTGGCGCCGAAGAGCAACAAGAATGGCATTTATGACGCAAGCCTTATCATGGGCAATCTGATGCAGGCAGCTCATGCTGTAGGCTTAGGCAGCTGCTGGATTAACCGTGCTAAGCAGGAGTTTGAGAGCGAGGAAGGCAAGCAGCTGCTCAAGGACTGGGGCATTGAGGGCGAGTATGAGGGCGTTGGCCACTGCATTCTCGGCTATATCAACGGCAAGGTGCCGCCTGCTTTGAAGCGTAAGCCGAATCGCGTTTTCTATGTAAAATAAAATTTTTGAGGGGCTGTCGCGTTGGCGACGGCCTTTCTTGTTTTTTTTGCGACCTTTTTGTGAAAAGCAAAAATAAAAAAAGGATTTTCGGTGCTTGGGGAAGAATTAAATATAGTTACAGAAGCAGCTGCGTTTACCCCAGCCAGTCTGCTTCTTAAAGCTGAGCAAGGGAGTGCTACGAGATGATTATCGGCGTGGGCTGTGATATAATTGAAATTGAACGGATTTCCCGGGCAATAGAGCGAGCTGCCTTCGTGCAGAGAGTCTTTGCCGCGGAGGAAATTGCTTACTGCCAGTCGCGAGGCAAGCAGGCGGCGGCGAGCTATGCAGCGCGCTTTGCGGCGAAGGAGGCAGTGCTCAAGGCGTTGGGGACCGGCTTGCGCGGCGGCGAGCTGACAGAGATAGTTGTTACTAATGATGAATTGGGCAAGCCTGCTGTTGAGCTGCGTGGTTATCACAAAAATTTAGCGGAGCGGCTGGGCGCTGCCAAAATTAATATTAGCTTGAGTCATGGCCGTGATACGGCTGTTGCGTATGTTGTAATGGAGGATGGAAAATGAAACTTGTAACTGCAAAGGAAATGAAGGCGCTGGACGTACAGGCGCAAAATGATTATGCTATGCCGGGTATTTTACTGATGGATAATGCGGCGCAGGCTGTGGCTGAGGCCGTGCATGAGGCTTTGACGGCGCTGGAGGGCGAGCGTGTAGTTATTTTCTGCGGTGGCGGCAATAACGGCGGCGATGGCCTGGGCGCAGCACGCTGGCTGCAAAGCTATGGCGTGAGCGTGCGTGCTTTTGTTGTTGGCGCTGCGCTGGACGCTGTGCAGGGTGATGCTGCTCTGGAGCTGGCTATGTTTACGAAGGCCGGAGGCCGCGTGGAGGCGCTGGGCACAGAGGATGATTGGGTTTTGGCAGAGCTGGCAGCAAGCAAGGCAGACGTGCTTGTCGATGCGCTGCTGGGTACAGGCTTTCATGGCGAGCTGGAGGGCGACGTTTTGCGTGCCTGCGAGCTGCTGAATAAGAGCGAAAAGTATATTCTTGCTGTCGATATCCCGACAGGCGTGAATGCCGACAACGGTGCAGTTAGCGAAAATGCTGTGCGTGCTGACCATACGGTGACGATGGCTTTGGTGAAGACCGGCTTGCTTTTATATCCTGGACGTGAATATTGCGGTGATATTGAGCTGGCAGATATCAGTATGCCGGTGAAGCTTGTAGAGGAGTACCAGAGCGACAAGTATCGTCTGACGGACGAGATTGTGCGTGAGCTGCTGCCGCTGCGTAAGGCAAATGCACATAAGGGTGATGCCGGCCGCGTTGTTATCTGCGCAGGTAGCCCCGGCTATACAGGCGCAGCTGCTTTGGCGAGCGATGCAGCAGTTAAGGCTGGCGCAGGCCTCGTTTCTCTCTATACACCGCTCAGCAGCCGCGACGTGCTGGCAATTAAGCTGACGGAGGTTATGGTACACGGCCTTTTGGAGCGTATGCCCGGCATTTTGGGCGGCGGCGCAGCAAGCGATGTGGCAAGCAGTGCTGAGGCTGCTGATGTGCTGGCTATTGGTCCCGGTCTGGGTACGAGCGAAAGCACGCAGGAGGCTGTACGCACGATTCTGCAAAAAATCACTACTCCTGTTGTCATTGATGCCGATGCGCTGACAGCGCTGGCTGGTCATACAGAAATTCTGGCTGCTATGCAGGCGCCGAAGGTGCTGACGCCGCATCCGGGCGAGATGGCGCGTCTGACCGGCTTAGAGATTGCCGAGATTGAAGCAGACCGCATAAATATTGCTAAAAAATATGCCGAGCAATGGCAGGCTATCGTTGTCTTAAAGGGTGCGCCGACTGTTATTGGCTGTCCGAATGGCACTGTTTATGTGAACAGCACAGGCAACAGCTCCCTCGCTACCGGTGGCAGCGGTGACGTGCTGACGGGTATTATTGCCGGGCTGGCGGCGCAGGAAATCAGCCTGCAGGAGGCTGCCATCTGCGGCGTTTATCTGCACGGTCTGGCTGCCGAGCTGACGGGTATTGATATCGGCCTGGCTGCCGGAGAGCTGGCTGCTCTGCTGCCGCAGGCGCGTGAGCAGGTGCTTTACGGTGTAGAGGCAGAGTAATATTTACAGAAGCAAGGCAAAAGTGATAAAATAAAAAAGCTGATTGTAAGAGCTGTAAATATCTAGGAAGTTGAATAATCGCGAGGTGACACTATTGCGAAAGATATTTGTGCTGATAGCGTTGGCCTGCTCGCTGCTTATATGTGCAGCGGCACAGGCGGCGCAGATAACAGATGTAAAATGGGGCGTGAATAAGGAAGAGGTTTTGCGCTTCGTAGTAGATTTGACGGATAATGCAGGCTATGCTGTCGATATAGAGGGCAGCGTGCTGAACCTGACGGTGAATGCGTCGAAGGGCTCGCAGGTAGCGGCGCAGGGCATTGTAAAAAGTGCGCTGGCGACCAGCTATCAGGTTGTGGACAAGGAGCATTACACGATTGTGCGTGTGCCCCTGCGCCAGAGCATCTCTGAAAGTCATTACAAAAGCTTTACGCTGAAGCAGGATCCGCAGACGAACCGTCCCTTCCGCGTGGTGCTGGATATAATGCCTGCGCAGCGCAACGTGAAGGCTCCGGCGCAGAGTACGGCCAAGGCTCCTGCGCAGAGCAGCGTGAAAGCACCGGCGCAGACAACCGCTCCTGTTGTGAGCAATAGGCCGGTAGTGAGCAGCCGTCCGACTCGTCCGGCAGCTCAAAAGCCGGTTGTTACGCAGCCGAGCGCTCCGGTGAAGAGCACGGCTAGTGCTGCAAAGCAGACGGAAGCTGCTAAGAAGGAAACTAAGCAGACGACGATTACTTCGAAGAAGGAAACAAAGCAGCCTGAAAAGGATACAACGAAAACGGAAGCGAAGAGCAGTGCTGCGCCTAAGGTTGTTCCTGTAAGCAGCAAGCAGACGAAAATTGTCGGCAACGGCAACTTCCGCACAAGCGGCGGTCTGTCCGGCAAAATTATTACGCTGGATGCAGGTCATGGCGGCAGTGATCCTGGCGCTATCGGCAGCGACGGTACGAAGGAGAAGAATATTACTCTGGCTATCACCAAGGCTGTCAAGGAGCTGCTGGAGAAGAAGGGCGCCAAGGTTTATATGACGCGCACTACTGATGTTGATGTTTATGGACCGAATGCCAGCGACGCAGATGAGCTGCAGGCACGTGTTAATGTAGGCGAAAAGTATAACTCCGACCTTTTCGTCAGCCTGCATATCAATTCCTCGGTGAATAAAAATGTCGGCGGCTTTTCTACCTACTATTATCCCAAGACGAGCAATGATCTGCGCATAGCTAAGTCCATTCAGGACCAGCTCACTGCTAACTTTGGTGTAGATGACTTGGGCGTGCGTCAGGCAAACTTTTATGTTATCAAGCGTATTAGTATGCCGGCGACCTTGGTCGAGATGTGCTTTATCAGCAACGAGAAGGAGCTTGTGCTGATGAAGGGCAAGTGGTTCCAGAATAAAACTGCCCGCCTTATTGCGGCAGGTATTGAAAAATATTTTGCATAAACAGGGGGCAAGAATGATGAAAAAATTTATTGTAATGCTGCTTGTTTTATGCGCAGCCCTTTTGGGCGGCTGCAGCGAGCAGAATAATACGAATCAGCCTGCAAAGACTGATAAGGTTGCTGCAGCGCAGCAGAAGCCGGCGCAGAATATCAGCTTTATTGTTTATCGTGCTGCTGCCGATGGCTCGGAGAAGCTGCTGCCGGAAAAAATCACGCTGCCTGCTAATGACAAATCGCTGCCGGAGAATGCGCTGATTGCTTTAGTAAGCACGAAGCCGCAGGATGCACGTATGGACGATGTTGTGCCTATCGGCACGAAGGTGCTGAGCCTGAAAATCGACAAGAACGGCACGGCCTACGCTGATTTTTCTAAGGAGCTGGCTAAAAAAGGTCAGGGCTCTTATGGTGAGATGATGCTCTGCTATGCGATTACGAATACGCTGACGGAGTTCAAGGAAATCAAGCGGGTGCAGATTTTGGTTGAAGGCAAAAAGGTGATTACGCTGAGTGGTCATATGGATGTTGAGGATCCGCTCGAACGTAATAAAACTTTGTTGTAAAATTTAAGCGGTACCTATGTACCGCTTTTTTCAGATTTTTTCAGATGGAGAGCTAACTATGGAAATTTATTTACAGGACAGCGCTGCAACAGAGGCGCTGGGAAAATTGCTGGGCAGACATGCTGCTGACGGCGATGTTTTTTGCCTGACGGGTGATCTGGGTGCCGGCAAGACGCTGCTGAGCAGAGGCGTGGCTGAGGCGCTGGGCGTAAGCAGCGAGGACGTGACGAGTCCGACCTTTGCGATTATGAATGTCTATCAGGGGACAGAGCTGGAGGTACGTCACTTTGATTTATATCGTCTGAACCGTCCGGAGGAGCTGGAGGATATCGGCTTCGATGAATATGCCGGCGGCGATGGCGTGACATTGATTGAATGGGCAGAGCTGTTCAGCGAGCAGCTGCCTGAGGAATATTT
The DNA here is from genome assembly GCA_900551335.1 of uncultured Phascolarctobacterium sp. Classification (GTDB taxonomy): domain Bacteria; phylum Bacillota; class Negativicutes; order Acidaminococcales; family Acidaminococcaceae; genus Phascolarctobacterium_A. Next base: position 869 of record URVO01000039.1, on the reverse strand, counting down.
GCAGATAACGCTGCGTTTGGACGGAGCAGGCCGCAGGGCTGTGCTGGAGCCGAAGGGAGCGCGTTATGAAGAGCTGCTTGGGGAGGTAGAAAAAGATGCTGACTTTGGCAATTGATACGGCGACGAAGGTATGCACTGTCGCCTTATGCCGCGATAAGACGATTCTGGCAGAATACACGATTAATATGGGGCATACGCACAGCGAGGGCCTGCTGCCGCAGCTTGATCAGCTGCTTGCGCGCACAGGAGTGCAGAAAAGCGAGATTGAACTAATCGCTGTAAGTATGGGACCTGGTTCGTTTACCGGCCTGCGTATCGGCCTGGCGACGGCAGAGGCGATGGCGTATAGCTGGCAGTGCTATCTGCATGGCGTGGATACACTGAAGGCGCTGGCGTATAATCTGCCGCTGGAGGGCATTGTGCTTTCTCCGGTGCTGGATGCGCAGAAGGGCAATTTCTACCAGGCGTTATATCAATGGGAAAACGGCAAGCTGGTAGAACTGGCACCTGTGGCTGTGGTCAGCGCAGAGCAGGCACTGGAGCGTATGGCGCTGACGGGAACGCAGTCGCTGCTTTTGGGCGAGTGCGAGAAGCTGGTGAAGAAGGGCCTGCCTGATTTTATCAAGGCAGCACCGGAGGCTTTGCGTATGCCGCAAGCTTCCAGTGCAGCACTTTTGGCGCAGGACGAATTTGATGCAGATAACGATAGAAAAATTTTTGGCCTGGAGCCATACTATATTAGAAGATCTGAGGCGGAGGAACTGTGGGAGAAGAAGCACAAACAATAATCAATTTCAGACCGATGGCAGCAGAGGATATTCCTGCAATCGTCAAGATAGAGGCGGAATCCTTTTATGATGCCTGGAATG
>URVO01000038.1 GCA_900551335.1 uncultured Phascolarctobacterium sp. | reverse complement strand
ATCTCTGCCCTATACTGACGCTGCACCAATGAGCCTGATTATTCCCTCCAAGGTTTTAACGGAAATTTCCCGTAACCTGGCAGGCGACGTACCGCAGCAGGTAAAAATTTCCCTGCTCAACAATCAGATTATGGTTATTATTGATAATGTTATCATTGTTTCCCGTCTTATCGAGGGCAAATTCCCTGACTATAAGCGCGTTATCCCGCCGAAATTCGCTATTACCGCTAAGGTTAACATCAAGGAGCTGGCAGGAGCAGTAGAGCGCGTTGCTCTCTTCTCTACCGACGGCGATTACAGCATCATCAAAATGAGCGTTGATAACGGCGAGCTGACGATTACAAGCAGCAGTCCGGATGTGGGCACAGGCCGTGAGGTTATTTCCTGCCAGTCCGAGGGCGAAAAGCTCAATGTAGCCTTCAACTCCAAATATATTCTTGATATCCTCAAAAACCTGGAATCTGAAGAGGCTGTGCTCTCCATGAACACCTCTCTGAGCCCGGTTTGTGTAACCTGCGAGCAGGAGCCTGATTATATTTATATCGTTACTCCTGTACGCGTTGTTTTCTAAGGAGACTGCTATGCAAAAGGAAACTATTGAAATTACTACTGCAACCATTACCATGGATAAGCTGCTGAAGTTCTCTGGTGTGGCCGACACTGGCGGCCAGGCCTTTATGATGGTGGAAGATGGCGTTGTCCGCCTCAATGGTCAGCTGGTTACGGAAAAGCGCAAGCAGGTACGTCCCGGCGACGTTGTCAATATTGATGACCAGATTGAGCTGACTGTTATTGCAGAGGCTGAATGAAGGTCAATAAGCTTTATGCGGTGAATTTCCGCAATTATGCTGCATGTGAGCTGGAGCTGCCCGCGATGATCAACGTTTTTTACGGGCAGAACGCCCAAGGCAAGACAAATCTGCTGGAGGCGTTGTTTTATGCGGCCTTTGGCTTGTCGCACCGGACCTCGGCGGAGGACGAGCTGCCGCAGCTTGGCAGCGAGGCGATGGCTGTGGGCGTGGAATATGCCAGCTTCAGCGGACGCCATGAGGTAAAAATCAAAAAGTACCGTCAGCAGGAGCGCTGGAAGAAGGAAATACTTCTGGACGGCGCCAAGGTGCGGCCGAAGGAGCATTACGGCGCATTGAACGCGGTGATGTTCTCGCCGGAGGATTTGCAGCTCGTCAAGGGCGAGCCGGGCCTGCGTCGCCGCTTCTTTGATATGCAGATTGCGCAGACGGACCATGTTTATTACGATTTGCTCGTGAAATATAACCGCGTCCTGCTGCAGCGCAACCGTCTGCTCAAGGAGCTGCGTGATAATGGCGGCTCGGCGAGTGCTTTGGAGCCGTGGAATGAGGAGTTTATCCATCTGGCAGCGGCGCTGGTGCAGCGCAGGCTGACGGCTTTGGGCAAGCTGGAAAGCATTGCCGCCGAGATTTATGCTTCGATTACGCAGCATAAGGAGCAGCTTGTCGTGCGCTATGAGCAGAAGGCCAATGACGGCATGCTGCTTTATCCGACGGAGACTGCTGAGGCTAGCGAGGAGCTTTACCGCAGCCTGCTGCAGCAGCGCCAGCGTATAGATATTCTGCGCGGTAATACAGGCATCGGACCGCATCGAGATGACCTGCAGCTGCTGCTCAATGGCCTGTCCTTGCGCTCCTTCGGCTCGCAGGGACAGCAGCGCAGCGGCGCTCTGGCCCTGAAGCTGTCGCAGCTGGAATATGTACACCGTGAAATCGGTGAATATCCTGTGCTGCTGCTTGATGATGTGATGAGCGAGCTGGACGACAGCCGCCGTGCTCAGCTGCTGCTCTTTATCGACGGACGGGTGCAGACCTTCATCACGGTCAATGACAAGGAATGGATACCTGCACTGCCCGGTAATGCCTATTTTAAAATCTGCGGCGGTACGATAAGCGAGGGCTGAAATGCGCTACGATAAACTTGAAGCGGCCGATGAGGTTGTCAAACGCCTCTTTGACCCGCGTTATTCCTATAAAAAGGCTTATATTCCTCTGGAGCTGAAATATGCGTATCTGCAGCATTATCTGGAGGACAAATGGACGGAAATCGTGGGGGCGAACCTGGCTCGCAGCTGCTCGATTGAAAAAATCGTCGGCAATGAGCTGTATATCCGCACTGCCAGCAGCCTTTTGGCGAACGAGCTGTATATGATGCAGGCCTTGTTCCTGCAAAAAATCAATGCCTTTCTTTTAGGCCGCCTCATTATCAAGAAGGTGTACTTTCATACAGGCGGCTTTATCCGCCGCCAGCAGGCCAAAAAGCAGGCGGAGGAGCAGGCACAGCTGCCGAAGCCGGAGTATACGAAGTGTCCGCGCTGCGGCGCACGTATGGAAAAGGGCCTTGCTATGTGCAGCATCTGCGAGCGTGAGGAGCGCGACAGGCTGCGCGGCAATATTACGGAGCTCCTGCGGATTCAGCCGTGGCTGAGCTATGAGGAATGCCAGGCCTTCTATAAATGTGACCGTATCCTCTTCAACGCTGTCCGTGACGGACTCAAGGGCTATTACTTTGAGAAGGTGCGCCAGGGCTTTGCGACGAAGAAGGATGAGCTGATGGCTGTGCTTTTTCTGAGCGAGAAGCAGCCGGAGGAAATAACCACGAAAATTTATGAGAATACGCTGGCGTATCTGCGCAAGGATGCGCCGATGCAGCGCTTTAGGCGCTGAAAGCAGGAGAAATGAAGGAGACGAAAGTATGTATCTGCATTTAGGTGTCGACTGTATGGTCAAAAACAGTGAGATAATCGCTATTTTTAATTTAGGTCACCCGCAGTCGCAGGTTTATGATGATTATGTCAAAAAATATGGCGGCCGCTATGAGATTGTGGATGCGTCCGGCGGCGAAGGCTATTATAGCTGCGTACTGACGGAGCAGACGATGTATCTGTCCTCAATTTCTTCTATAACCTTAAAAAAACGCGCTGAGTCCGGCTTTCTGGACGGCGCTGTCTATACAAACATGGAAATTTTAAAACGGAGGTAAATATGACAACACAGGATATTGATATTGAAGAAGCCACTGCTGTCAAGGGCAATTATAACGCGGAGCAGATTCACGTTTTAGAGGGCCTGGAAGCAGTACGCAAAAGACCTGCTATGTATATCGGCAGTACCTCGTCCCGCGGTCTGCACCATCTGGTGTATGAGGTTGTGGACAACAGTATTGACGAGGCGCTGGCCGGCTATTGCAGCGACATTAAGGTCATCATCCATAAGGATAACAGCATTACTGTTGTCGATAATGGACGCGGTATCCCCGTCGATATGATGAAAAAGGAAAAGAAGCCTGCTGTCGAGGTTATCATGACCGTGCTGCACGCAGGCGGTAAGTTCGGCGATGGCGGCTACAAGGTTTCCGGCGGTCTGCATGGCGTTGGTGTTACCTGCGTTAACGCGCTGAGCGAAAAGATGGAGGTCGAGGTGCGCCGTGGCGGCAAATGCTATGGCATCGAGTTCCAAAAGGGCAAGACGACGAAGAAGCTTTATGAAAAGGGCGACTGCGAGGTTACCGGTACGACCGTCCACTTCCTGCCTGATGCCAGCATCTTTACGGAAACTGAATACAGCTATGATACCCTGCGTCTGCGCATCCGCGAGCTGGCCTTTTTGAACAAGGGCATCACGATTTCGCTGACGGACGAGCGTGGCGAAGGCAGAAGCGAGAGCTTCCATTTTGCCGGCGGTATTATCGAATATGTCTCCTTCCTCGATAAGGATAAGGATAAGCTGAATCCGAAGCCGATTTATCTGGAGGGCGAAAAAAATAATATTATCGTTGAGGTTGCTATGCAGTATTGCGACACCTACAGCGAGAATATTTTCACCTATGTCAACAACATCAATACTGAAGAGGGCGGCACGCATCTGAGCGGCTTCCGCAAGGCACTGACGCGCACGATAAATGCTTATGCCCGTAACAACAAAATCCTCAAGGATAACGAGGATGCTCTGAGCGGCGACGATGTGCGTGAGGGCCTGACGGCTGTACTGAGCCTGAAGGTGCCGAACCCGCAGTTCGAGAGCCAGACGAAAATCAAGCTTGGCAACAGCGAGGTTATGCCTATAGTGGATAATCTGGTTGGCGATACGCTGGCCGAGTTCATGGAGGAAAATCCCTCTATTGCTAAAAAGCTCGTCGAGAAGGCTATTATTGCAGCACGTGCGCGTATGGCTGCGCGCAAGGCGCGTGAGCTGACACGCCGTAAGAACGCTATGGACCTGGGCGGTCTGCCGGGCAAGCTGGCTGACTGCAAGAGCCGTAATGTTGAGGATACCGAGATTTATCTGGTCGAAGGTGATTCCGCAGGCGGCAGCGCTAAGCAGGGACGCAACAGTGACTTCCAGGCTATTTTGCCGCTGCGCGGCAAAATCCTCAACGTAGAGAAGGCACGTCTCGACAAGGTGCTGAGCAGCGAGGAAATCCGTAATATGATTACAGCCTTCGGCTGCGGTATTGGCGACGACTTCAATCTGGCTAAGGCGCGTTATGGCAAGATTATTATCATGACCGATGCCGATGTCGACGGTGCGCATATCCGTACCTTGCTTTTGACCTTCTTCTACCGCTATATGCAGCCGCTGATTAAGGAAGGGCATGTCTTCATCGCTCAGCCGCCGCTGTATCTGATTCGCAAGAGCCAGAAGCAGCATTTCTATGCTTACAGTGACGAAGAGCTGCAGCAAATCCTTGATGAGGTTGGCCGCGATACCAATCCTTATGTACAGCGCTACAAAGGTCTGGGCGAGATGAACCCCGGCCAGCTGTGGGAAACGACGATGGACCCTGCGGCCCGCACGATTCTGCAGGTGCATATGGAGGACGCTGCTGAGGCTGACCGTATTTTCTCTATTCTCATGGGTGACAAGGTTGAGCCGCGCCGCCAGTTCATTGAGATGAATGCGAAAAAGGTACGTAATCTGGACCTGTAATAAAGCGAGGTAAGCAAGATGGCAAAAATCAGAAAAAATCTCACAGACGCTGATATGCTCAAGGGCTTCAGCGAAGAGCTGACCTTTGAAAATGGCATGTATGCTGAGGAAAAGGTGCAGCAGAGCAAGCTTAAGGGCGCTAAGGCTACTGCCAAAAAGGAGCTGCTGCTGCCGGAGGATGCTCAGGAGCGTCTGAACCGTTTCCTGCTGGAAATCAGCATGGAATGGCTGAAAAATAAAAATGGCAACTGCACCTGGAAGGTGCTTAAGGAAAATGGCGAAATCGTCATTAAGCCTGTTGCTGTAACAAAAAAATAATGGACTATACAAAAATTATTCTGCCGGAGCTGGAGCTGATGTTTCACGTGAAACATCAGGCGCAGGCGGCAGCTGTTGAAGCTAATGTTTCACGTGAAACATTGACGCCCTCCCCTGCCCCCGAGCTGCTCGTTGTAGCCGGAGGAAGAGCGCCTCAGCCGGACTGGCTGCGCTCTGCGGCTAAGGGCCGCAGCGTTTACTCCGCTGACCGCGGTGCAGCCTGCTGCCTGAACGCTGGCGTGGTGCCGCGGGCGCTGTACGGTGACTGTGACAGCACTACGGAGGCTGTCTATGAACGCTTGGCAGCGCTAGGCACGCAGGTGCAGCGCTTCCTGCCGGAGAAGGACGATACCGACCTGCAGCTGCTGCTTAAGAGTCTGCCCTCCGGCAGTCTGCTGGCGACGGGCATCTGGGGCGGCCGCTTCGACCACCTCTTCAGCAACGTATATACGCTGCTGGGCGTAAAGCAGCAGCGCAGCGGCGTGGTGCTGCTGGCTGACGAGCAGGAGCTGCTGCTGCTGCTGGAGGCTGGCGAGAACGTAGAGCTTGAGCTGTACGCAGAGGTGGAGGCTGTATCGCTGCTGCCGCTGAGTGCGGAGACCTGTGTAGACTTCAGCGGCGTGCATTGGCCGCTGAAAAATTCTGCTTTAAAGCAGCTCTACCCCTACGCTATCAGCAACATGCCCTCGGGCAAGGACGCAAGGCTGCACTGCAGCTGTCATGCTGGCGCAGTGGGGCTCTATATCCGCTGGCAGGATGAGCGGATAAGCATAAACAACTAAATATGAGGGGTATTATTTTGGATAATTTTGTTGCGAATCTGGACCCGATGATAGTACTTTTCCTTGTTGTGGCGGGTTTCATTGCATCCTTTATTGATTCAACTGTGGGCGGCGGCGGCTTGATTTCTACGCCTGCCCTGCTGAGTCTGGGCCTGCCTGTGCCCTACGCTCTGGGAACTAACAAGCTGGCGGCCTTCATCGGCTGCTTCACGAGCGTTATTTCCTTTTGGCGTGCAGGCAAAATCAAGGCGATGGCCTTTAAGCTTATGCCTATCTCCTTTTTGGGCTCGGCGCTGGGTGCTTATGTAGTTTATCTGCTGCCGGAAAGGCTCATGAAAAATATTATCGTCGTGCTGCTTATTGCTGTCGCTGCCTATACCTATCGCCGCAAGGACTGGGGCGATACGAGCAGCGTCAAGGAGCTGGGACTGCAGGCTGTTGTCGGTGCGCTGGCGATGGCGGCAGGCTTAGGCTTTTACGACGGCTTCTTTGGTCCGGGCACAGGCTCCTTTCTGATTTTCGGCTTTTTATATCTGGGCTTTGACTTTGTCACGGCAGCCGGAAATGCTAAGGCGCTGAATTTTGCCAGCGGCGTGGGCGCGTTCGTGTCCTTTGCCTTAAGCGGCACGATTGTCTGGAGCTACGGCCTGATTATGGCGGCGGCTATGATTGCCGGAGCGCTTGTAGGTACGCGTCTGGCGATAAAAAAAGGCGCAGCCTATGTAAGACCATTATTTCTGCTTGTAACAACTCTGCTTATTGGCAAGCAGGTTTATGACATATTTTTAAAATAATCACAGCAGGCTCTTCTGCTGAAAATATTGTGTAAGGAAAGGTGATAAAGTGGATTTAGAAAATACTACTGGTAAAGTTCTTCCGGTGTATATCGAAGAGGAAATGCAAAAATCCTATATTGATTACGCCATGAGCGTTATTATCCAGCGTGCTTTACCTGACGTTCGCGATGGCTTAAAGCCTGTACACCGCCGCATTCTGTATGCTATGCAGGAAGCCGGCATGACTCCGACGAAGCCTTATAAAAAATCCGCTCGTATCGTCGGTGACGTTTTAGGTAAATATCATCCGCACGGTGACAGCTCTGTTTATGATGCTATTGTGCGTCTGGCGCAGGACTTCTCTACGCGCTATCTGATGGTTGACGGCCACGGCAACTTCGGCAGCATCGACGGCGACAGTCCGGCAGCAATGCGTTATACCGAGGTGCGTATGGCGAAGATTGCTGAGGCTATGCTGGAGGATATCGAAAAGGATACGGTTGATTTCGTACCGAACTATGATGAATCCTTGAAGGAGCCGAGCGTACTGCCGTCTAAGGTGCCTGCCCTCTTAATCAACGGCAGCTCCGGTATCGCTGTAGGCATGGCGACAAATATTCCTCCGCATAACCTGTGCGAGGTAGTCAATGGCCTTGTTATGCTTATTGATAATCCTGAAGCTGACATTCCGCAGCTGATGACGGCTATCAAGGGCCCTGACTTCCCGACCGGTGCCTGCATTTTGGGCAAGGCCGGTATCACCAGCGCCTATACCACTGGCCGCGGCGTAGTAAAAATCCGCGCGAAGGCAGAAATTGTGCCTGCCAACAAGGGCAAGCATCATATCGTTATCAGCGAAATCCCCTATCAGGTCAACAAAGCAAACCTGATTAAGGATATTGCAGGCTTGGCGAAGGACGGCGTTATCGAAGGCATTACCAAGGTTGATGACTTCTCCAGCCTGAAGGACGGCCTGAAAATCGTTATCGAGCTGAAGGCTGACGCTGTACCGGACGTAGTGCTGAACCGTCTGTATAAGCACACCGCTCTGCAAAGCTCTTTCGGTATCATTATGCTGGCGCTCGTGAACGGCGAGCCGCGCGTGCTGAACCTCAAGCAGGTGCTCGAATATTATCTGGCGCATCAAAAAGATGTTATTACCAGACGTACACGCTACGATTTGGGCAAGGCTAAGGACAGAGCGCACATCTTAGAGGGCTTGAAGATTGCTCTCGACAACATTGACGCTGTTATCAGCACTATCCGCAGCAGCTCTACGGCTGATATTGCCCACACTGCCCTCATGGATAACTTCAAGCTGAGCCAGCGTCAGGCACAGGCAATTTTGGACATGCGCCTGCAGCGTCTGACTGGTCTGGAGCGCAAGAAGATTGAAGACGAATATGCCGACGTGCTGCAGACTATCGACTGGCTGGAAAGCGTGCTGGCAGATGAGCATAAGGTTATGAACATTATCAAGGAAGACCTGCTGGATATGAAGAAGCGCTTCGGTGACGAGCGCCGCACGGAAATTTCCCGCGATACCTCGGAAATGGAAATCGAAGACCTCATTGCTGAGGAGGACATCGTTGTTACCATCAGCCATCAGGGCTATATCAAGCGCCAGACGCTCGACAACTTCCGCAACCAGAAGCGTGGCGGCGTAGGCAAAACCGGTGGTAGCGGCAAGAAGATTGATGACTCTGCTGAGCATCTCTTCCTCTCCACGACGCACCACAACATCCTCTTCTTCACCAACAGAGGCCGCGTATACCGTCAAAAGGGCTATGAAATCCCCGAGGCTGGTCGTACTGCTAAGGGCACAGCGATTATCAACCTGCTGCCGCTGACGCAGGGCGAAAAGATTACCGCTGTTATCCCCGTCAAGGAGTTCGTTGAGGATCAGTTCCTCTTCATGGCTACCAACCGCGGTACCGTGAAGAAGATGAATCTGAAGGACCTTGAGAGTGCGCGTAAGGCTGGCATCGTTGCTATCAACCTCGATGACAAGGAGGACCTGATTGGCGTTGAACTGACCGATGGCAACAGTGAGATTATTCTTGCTACCCGCAATGGTCTGGCTATCCGCTTCGATGAGCAGGATGTGCGTCCGATGGGCCGTACAGCTCATGGCGTGCGTGGTGTAGCGCTCAACTATGGTGATGAGGTTGTAGCTATGGACAGCGTGCCTGACGAGAACTATGAGGTGCTGACCGCAACCGAGTTCGGCATGGGCAAGCGTACTGCTGTCAGCGAATACCGCAAGCAGACTCGCGGCGGCAAGGGCATTATCAATATCAAGATTACCGAGAAAACTGGTCTTGTTATCGGTATGAAGGTTATCAATCCGGCGCAGGAAATCATGATGATTACGGCTGCCGGCCTGATTATCCGCATTGATGTTGACGATATCTCCCAATATGGCCGCAACGCTCAGGGCGTGAAGCTGATGACGCTGAACGATGAGGATAAGGTAGTTTCCTTGGCTGCCATCCATCATGACGAAGAAAGCGATAAATAAGTAATATAAAAGCTTGCAGCTGTCTGCTATCGTTGGCAGGAGCTGCAAGCTTTATTTTTGGGCATAGAAATAGGCTGTTGTATACTCTCTGTCTTGCTGACACTTGGCAGAGATGGTTATACAACAGCCTATTTGCTTTTTATATTTAGCTTTCCTGTTTTTTTATTAGCCTGCTACAGCTTCAAAGCTCGGAG
>URVO01000037.1 GCA_900551335.1 uncultured Phascolarctobacterium sp. | reverse complement strand
AGCATACAGACCTCTATCTGCAGCCGGAATAGCCAGGAACTCTTCGCTGATCAGTATACGGCAGTCAACATAAGTCCATTTCTTTTCGTCCGCAGCTTCACGCAGGACTTTGCTCTTACCGCTGCCCGGTTTACCGGTTACAATAACTACATTACCTTGGTCGGCCTTAGCCGCTTCAACAACCTTTACCAATTCTTCAACTTGATTCATTTGAAAAACCTCCTCTAACACTGAAGTGTAAGTTTACTTACTTCTTTGTTACTGTTATATTCGCTACGAATCCCAAAAATCCTCTAATAAAAAAACATCATTCTGAAATATTCAAAATGATGTCTGTTTTTGTTACAGTTTTATCAGTATCAGCCGTTTTTGGACTCCTTATCCTTGAATCTTTCGTAGGGATCGAGAGCCATCAGGCCGCTATAAACACTGCGCAGATCTGTAATATCGCTTTTGCTGTTGATGCACTTCTCCAGCTTACGCTTTACGCGCTGTAAAGCATTATCTATGGATTTGATGTGACGGCCGAGGTCGGCAGCAATCTCCTGATAGGATTTGCCGTCCAGATAGCTCATGAGCACCTTCCATTCGAGGTCACTCAAAATGTCATTCATCTTATCCTCAATATCGCTGAACTCCTCGCGGCTGATGACCATATCCTCGGGATTAGCAACCTTCACTCCGCTGATAACATCCAGCAGCGTGCGGTCACTGTCCTCCTCATAGATAGGCTTATTCAGCGAAACGTAGGAATTGAGCGGAATATGCTTTTGTCTGGTCGCCGTTTTGATTGCCGTGATAATCTGTCTCGTTACACACAGCTCCGCGAAAGCACGAAAAGAGGCCTGCTTGTCGTTTTTAAAATCACGAATCGCCTTATACAGACCAATCATGCCCTCCTGGATAATATCCTCACGCTCTGCACCAATCAGAAAATAGCTACGTGCTTTAGCTCTGACAAAGTTTCTGTATTTATGCAGCAAATACTCCTGCGCGAGTACGTTGTCATGCTCCTGCGCCTCCAAAACGATGTCCTCATCAGTCATTTTGGCAAAAGCGTCATAGGAATCGTTCTGCATTTCCGTATCTGTAGTCATAAATAACAATTTCCTCCGTTGAGTTCTTTTCTCATATAAAACAGTATTGCTCTAATTATAGCCTTTAAAACTGTTCCCGTCAACTTTTCAGGCGACGTAATTTTTCCAGATGCTCCAGCACATGACCGCTCACCCGTCCGCCAAGCTCGTTACGGTTCAGCGCACGGTTAGGGACCTTCAGTCTGGCGGCAATCTCTTTTTTTGCCTTATGATACTGCTCGCGAAATTCACGCGAGGAAATTCTGTAGGCACCTGCGCCCAGAATATTGATCTGCTCAGCATAATCGCTCGTCACAACAAAGACCTTAGCCTTCGTCTTGCCCAGCTCATAGGCACGGCGTTCAATCCAGGAGTCCGCAGTTTCGCCCTCGTTCGTAAAGACGACCTCAATGCCGTGGATCTGCTCCGTCGCAGCCAGGCCGGCAACCTCCTGCGCATCGAAAACCACAATCGCACGATGGCCCTTGAAGGCTGCATATTCTGCTACGCCGGCAATCAGAAGCTCGCGAGCGTGCTCCAGGTTTACCTGACGCAGCTGGGCAAATTCCTTCCAGGCATTGATAACATTGTAGCCATCGACAATAAGATATTCACCCATGCCCTGTACCTCACGCCAGCTGGTGTCTTTGTCTTACGACCTCATACATCAGCACAGCGCCTGCAGCCGATGCATTCAGCGAGTTGACACCGCCGTTCATAGGAATACTGATAACATCATCACATTTCTGCTTCACCAGACGGCCGACGCCCTTGCCCTCTGCGCCGATAACCAGCACAATCGGCCCGGTCATGTTGGCAGCATAGTAATCCACGCCGTCCATATCTGCACAAACCACCCAGCAGCCACGCTGCTTGAGCTCTTCAATCGTCTGCGCGATATTGCCGATCTGCACAACAGGCACATATTCCACAGCACCGGCAGAAATCTTGGCAACAACAGCGTTGAGCGGACAGCTGCGGCGGCGCGGCATCAGCACGCCATGCACGCCTGCAGCATCAGCGCTGCGAATCAGCGCGCCCACATTCTGCGGATCCTGCAGCTCGTCGAGCAGCAGAATGAAAGGATCCTCGCCCTTCGCCGCAGCGCGGTCAAACACTGCATCCAGCGTCTGAAAGGCAATCGGTGCTGCTAGGGCTACTACGCCCTGATGACGCAATCCCTTAGCCATTTTATCAAGCTTATCAGGCTTCACAGTCTCGACAGGCACGCCCTTGGACTTCGCCAAAGCGACGATTTCGCCCAGACTGCCGCCATGAGCGCCCTCAGCCAGCAATATTTTGTTAATCGGACGCTGGCCGCGCAGTGCCTCGCTTACGGCGTTGCGACCAGCGATTAAATCGTTGTTCGGTTGCTCATTCATAAAGGTTTCCTCTTACTTTTCTTCCTTCTTCGCCTTGGCTGCCAAAATCGCCTGCAAGCGGCCGCAGCTCATAGCGCCTTCGTGACATACGCCTTCGGAAACACAGGTTGGGCCGGCATTTTCAAAAATAACCGGTGCCACCTCCTGGCATTGGCGCAGCATCTCGTTTGCCAGCGCACGGATTTCCCATTGCGCACGTGTGCAGCAGCGCAGGCTGAAGAAATTCAGCAGCGAGCGTGCATTAAAGGTGCAGACAATCTTTGTTTCCGTAGCATTCGGCAGAATATAACGCGCATCCTCCGCCGGAATATCCAGCGAGATAAACTCGTCATACATTTCCTGAATCTCCGTCATCAGCTTAGCAAACTTGGCCTTCGCCTCCGGCTTCGACGCAATAGAAGCAGGCATAATCGTTTCAAAATCATGCTCCTTCACATAGCGCTGCGATTGCTGCGAATAAGAAGCAATGCGGTGGCGCACCAGCTGATGTGTCAGCACACGCGACACGCCCTCAATCGCAAAGGTGAAGGTCACATGTTCGAGCGTAGACAAATGCCCCATGCTTACCAGCTTGCGTACCAGATTTGCTGCCTGCTCGTCGCTGATTTTTTCCTCCAGCTGCGCAGCGCCAATCGGTGAATAGCACAGGCGGGCGCTCATAGCAACAGTGCGCTCCGGCTCCGGCGTATGACGTACTAATTTTACCATCATCGTCAACATCTCCTCTCTTTCAACTTCAAACAGACGAATAGAGAAGTCTTATTTCTTTTTATTTTCCTGCATATATCTGCTGATAATATCAAAGGAAAGATCCATAACCTCCTGCAGACGCTCCTCACGCTCTTCGAGGAACAGCCAGCCCAGGAGTGCCTCGAACGCTGTTGCCATGCGGTATTCATGCACAGAAGCGCTTTTCGGTACCATCGACTTGGCGTTGCGGCCGCGGCGGAAAATCACGCTTTCCTCCTCGCTCAGGCTTGCCTCCAGCTGCTGCATTGCCTGACATTGGCAGACAGCAGACACCATCTTTGAGCCGATATCATGCACGATGCGTACCTGCTTCGAGGTCGGCAGCAGGCGCAGACGGACATACATCGAGAAAACCACGTCACCGATATACGCCAGCAGTATCGGATTTATTTCCTTAGTTGCAGGAAAAGGAGCACCGGCAGCCGTGCAGGCTGCCAGGGCATGCTCCTTTAGCATTTTGTATTGTTCAAATTTCATTATTGCTTAGACCATTTTACGCCTTGCGGAGTATCCTGCAGCACAATGCCGATTTCGCTCAGCTTGTTGCGCAGCTCATCTGCCAGAGCGTAGTTTTTGTTCTTGCGTGCATCCTGACGCATAGCGATAAGCATTTCCACCAGCTCGGCTTCCTTGCTGTCGCCTGCCTCCTCAGCAGCCGGAGCAGCAGTCTTTTCCAGTACGCCGATGATAGAGCACATCTCTGCCAGCACATCGTTCAGCAGAGCCACCAGCTTGCCGTCCGGTTTAATGCCGGCATCGACAACAGCCTTGTGGTAAATGTTGATTTCCTTCGCCAGCGCAAACATATGGCTGATAGCCAGCGCCGTGTTGAAGTCGTCGCGCATAGCCTCCATGAAGGCTTCGCGCAGCTCCTTAACCTTGTCGCGCAGTGCCAGACTGTCAGCAGTCGGGCCGGCGCTCATCATCTCGCTAAGCTCGCCCAGTGTTTCCTGAGCCTGACGTAGACGAGCAAGGCTCTTTTGTGCTTCAGTCAGACGTGCATCGCTGAAGTCCAGCGGACTGCGGTAATGCGTGGAAACGATGAAGAAACGCAGAGTTTCGGGATCATAATGCTCTAAGATATCAATAACCATGAAGAAGTTGCCCAGAGATTTGGACATTTTCTCTTCATTGACAGTGATAAAGCCGTTGTGCAGCCAGTAATGTACAAAGGGATGAATACCGGTGCAGCCCTCAGATTGGGCAATCTCGTTCTCATGATGCGGGAAAATCAAATCGCTGCCGCCGCCATGGAAGTCGAAGCTTTCGCCCAGATATTTCATGCTCATCGTGGAGCATTCGATATGCCAGCCAGGACGGCCAGGGCCCCACGGGCTTTCCCAAGCGGGTTCGCCCGGCTTAGCAGATTTCCACAGAGCGAAGTCCATCGGATTACGCTTGCGGTCATCAACGTCTACACGTGCGCCTGCCAGCATATCCTCCAGATTACGGCCGGAAAGCTGACCATAGTATTTAAACTTTTCTACGCTGTAGAAAACGTCGCCATCAACAACATAGCCATAGCCATTGTCAATCAGGCATTGTACAGTCGCGATAATATCATTGATATGTTCGGAAACACGCGGATAAACATGCGCACGACGTACATTGAGCTTATCCATTACTTCGAAATAGGAATCAATGTAGCGGTTGCAGATATCAAACCACTGCACGCCCTCTTTATTAGCAGTGTTGATAATCTTGTCATCAACATCAGTGAAGTTCTGTACATGGGTTACATCATAGCCTTCATGCTCCAGGAAACGGCGGATAACGTCCCAGGTAACAAAGGGACGAGCATTGCCAACATGCGGATGGTTGTAGGGAGTTACGCCGCAAACATAGATGTTGGCTTTGCCGGGAGTGATAGGCACGAATTCTTCTTTTTGTTTGGTTAAGGTGTTATATACTTTAATGCTCATAATAACTATTCCTTTGCAAAAATCCTATGAGGCCTTATCGGCGGTCGTCTTAAAGCGCTACGCCTGCTTTAGCCAAGCTGGACTTAATGCGTTTTGCAGTTCTTTCAACGCCCAGCAGCGGCACCATTGCTGCCAGCTCGGGACCATGCTGGTTGCCGGTCAGCGCAACACGAATCGGCATGAATACATCCTTGCCCTTCAGCTTGGTTGCTTTTTGAATCTGCTTGAACAGAGCCTTTACAGCAGCGTTGTCGAGGTTTTCTACCTTCGGCAGCTCCTCGAGCAGCATGTTGATAACGGTCGGTACAGTTTCAGCCTTCAGGACTGCTTCTGCCTCTTCGTTTTCAAAAGCAAACTCATCATTGAAGTACATTTCTACGCACTCAGGAATCTGGGCAGCATAGGAAATGTGCTCCTGTGCAGTTGCAACAACACGTTTCAGCCAAGCCAGCTTTTCGCCTTCCTCTTCGCCGGTCATGTAGCCTGCAGCAATCATGTGCGGCTTAGCAGCCTCGAAGAAAGCCTCTGCGTCCAGCTGACGCATATAGTGCTGGTTAATCCAGTTCAGCTTGTCAATATCGAAAACAGCAGGGTTTTTAGCTACACGGTCCATGCTGAACTCATGAATCAGCTCGTCCATGCTGAAGATTTCCTGCTCGCTGTTCGGTGCCCAGCCAAGGAGTGCGAGGAAGTTGTTGATAGCTTCCGGCAGATAGCCCAGCTGACGATATTGGTCAACGCTGGTAGCGCCATGACGCTTGCTCATCTTGGTATGGTCCTTGCCCAGAATCAGGGAGATGTGACCAAAGGTCGGTTTTTCAAAGCCCAGTGCATCATAAACGAGGCATTGGCGCGGAGTGTTGGACAGATGCTCCTCTGCGCGGATTACGTGGGTAATGTGCATCAGTGCATCGTCGATAACTACAGCATAGTTATAGGTCGGGATGCCGTCAGATTTTACGATAACGAAATCACCGATATTGTTGGAATCAAAAACAACGTCGCCACGAACCATGTCGCGAACCAGAATCTGCTGGTCAGCAGGAACGCGGAAGCGCACGGTCGGCTTGCGGCCCTCAGCCTTGAACTGAGCAATCTGCTCCTCCGTCAGGTTGCGGCATTTGCCCATGTAGCGCGGCATTTTGCCTTCTTTAATCAGGCTTTGGCGCTCCTCCTCCAGCTCCTCATCGGTGCAGTAGCAGTAGTAAGCCTTGCCCTCAGCAAGCAGCTTGTTGGTATATTTTTTGTAGATATCCAGACGCTCCATCTGATGATAGGGGCCGTTCGGGCCGCCAACATCAACGCCCTCATCCCAGTCCATACCCAGCCATTTTAAAGCGGCCTTGATATTTTCCTCGGATTCCGGGGTAGAACGCTCACGGTCAGTATCCTCGATACGCAGAATCAGTTTGCCGCCGGTTTTGCGAGCCAGCAGATAGTTGAACAGCGCACTGCGCGCACCGCCGATATGGAACGGGCCAGTCGGGCTCGGCGCAAATCTTACTCTAACTTCATCATTACACATTGATTTATCCCTCCAGATATTCATGCGACCATAGGTCACACGCTTAAAATACAGCTTATTTTTTAAGCTGACCAGAAAAATTCCTAGTCAGCTTATTAATTATACCATAGATTTTCTATTCTTTCTACATTACAAACGGATAATACTTGCCACAGCCTCAGACGCAATGCCCTCGCCGCGTCCTGTAAAGCCAAGCTTTTCCGTCGTCGTCGCCTTGACGTTGACAGCTTCCTCCTCTACGCCCAGAACACGCGCCACATTAGCACGCATCGCCGGAATAAACGAAGCCAGCTTCGGACGCTGCGCGATAATCGTCACGTCGACATTGTTAATCTGCCAGCCGCGCTCAGCCAAAAGGCCTACGACATGCTCCGTCAGCTTCATGCTGTCAGCACCCTTGAAGCGCTCGTCGGTATCAGGAAAATGCTTGCCGATATCGCCCAGCGCCGCAGCACCGAGCAGCGCATCCATAAGCGCATGCAGCGCTACGTCCGCATCGCTGTGCCCCAAAAGGCCCAGCTCATAGGGAACCTCCACGCCGCATAAAATCAGCTTGCGCTCCTCCACCAGCTTATGTACATCATAGCCGCAGCCGACGCGCAGCTGCGGAAATCTCATGTTATTTTCCATCGCTTCTCTCCTGCTCTGCCAAGAGGTTTTCTGCAAAAACTAAATCCTCCGGCGTTGTTATTTTGATATTCTCGTAGCGTCCCAAAGCGACAACAACCTTATGCCCCAAAAGCTCCACCACCGAAGCATCATCTGTCACCGCAGCAGGCTGTGCTGCCAGCCGGGCGTAAGCCCTTTTGAGCAGTGCTGCCGCAAAAATCTGCGGCGTCTGCACCGCCTGCAGCGTGCTGCGCACCGGCGTCGCCACCACCTCGCCTGCAGCATTGATAACCTTAATCGTATCCTTGACGGGAACAGCGGCAATCGCAGCGCCATGCTCCTGCGCCGCTGCCAGCGTGCGCATAAACACCTCACGTCCGGCAAACGGCCGGGCACCGTCATGCACAGCGATATAGCAGTCCTCCTCGGTTATCGTGGCCAGTGCGTTCGCCACACTGTCCTGCCGCTCCTTGCCGCCCGCCACAACGCTGAAAGGCAGCGAGGGGAAGTACTGCTCCTGATATTGCGTCAGCAGCGCCCGGCCCTCGTCCACCTCCGCCGGCGCCAGCACCACCACAGCGCGCTGCACCAGCTCCGTCTGCTCCAGCATATGCAGACAGTGCACAATGAGCGGCGCTCCCCGCAGCAGAGCGAAGGCCTTATTGATGCCCAGCCCCAGGCGCTTGCCTGCGCCTGCAGCCGGGACTATAACTATCAGCTTCTTCTCCACTAAAGCCTCTCCTTTTATCTTGCCTTAGCAAAAATCATACGTCCTGCAGCCGTCTGCAGCACGCTCGTAACCACAACCATAGCACTGCTGCCAATATATTGGCGGCCATTTTCGACAACAATCATCGTGCCGTCATCAAGATAAGCGACAGCCTGATTCTGCTCCTTGCCTTCCTTGACAAGGTAAACCGTCATTTCCTCGCCGGAAACTACCACAGGCTTAATCGCATTGGCCAGCTCGTTGATATTCAGCACCTTAACGCCCTGAATACCGGCAACCTTGTTCAGATTATAGTCGTTGGTAATAATATCTGTATTGGCTTGCTTCGCCAGACGCACCAGCTTCGCATCCACGCCCTCAAGGTCGTCATAATCGTTATCGACGATGAGCACATAATTCTTATAGCTGATTTGCAAATCATGAACTAAATCCAGACCGCGGCGGCCCTTGGCACGCTTCAGATTATCAGCAGAATCCGACAGTTTCTGCAGCTCCTCGAGCACAAAATTCGGCACGACAAGCTTGCCGTCCAGAAAGCCGGAGGCCATAATATCCATCAGGCGGCCATCAATAATTACGCTCGTATCGAGCAGCTTGTTGCTGCTGTACAGGCGGTCGCCCAAGGGACCTGCCAGCACATCCTCATCATCAGCAGCCGGAGCCTTCACTGCCTTGCGGCTCGGGATACGGTTGAAAAAGCTTACGATGTCGTTATGCTTGCGCAGTGCCAGCTTCGCGCCTATAACGGACAAAATCAGGCTCAGCACGATAGGAATATACGGTCCGACCAGCGGCAGACGCGAGAACGCACCGCCAATAAGGTTCGCCAGAATCAGGCCGATACCAATACCAAAAATCATGACGAGAATATCGCTCGTCGGCACCTTCGACAGAGAAGCCGTCATGCGCTCTGCATAATTGAACAGGGCATTGGTAATAAACGGCGACAGCACCAGCGCCAGCCAGGAAAAAATGAACAGACCAGGCAGCACCAGAATCATGCTGGCAAAGGTTATGCCCATCAGTCCATTGCCGTGCAAATCATAGCCTAAGTAATTCGAAAGAAAGGGCAGACTAGCGTCTGTCAGTATAAGTCCGGTAATAATAATAATCAGCGAAATAGTCAGGCTAATAATTTTCTTCAGCATCATTTTTCCTCCTTTCCGTAATTTTTTTAGATAGTCTAGCAACCTGCTAGTATATCAATTATAATGATACAGCGAACCAGCGTAAAAAACAAGTAATTTTTATTAGAAAAGATTGACATTCATGCAAAATATCTGCAAAGAAAATTAAAAAGGGCCGTCCGCAGACAGCCCAAAATTTCAATTGGAAAAATTGCAGCATTCATCAAGCCAGCTGCCGGCCTCATTAGCATCAATATTGCGGATAAGCATAACCTCGCTCTGCAGAATCTGCTTCGTGCTGTGCAGCAGTCTGCGCTCGCCCACAGAGATTTTTTTGCCATGCTCCAAAAGCATCAGGATTTTAAAAATTTTTGCTACCTCGGTGACACTGCCGCTCTTAATCTTGTCCATGTACAGCTGGAAGCGCTTATTCCAGGAAATACTTTTTACAGAAACAACATCAGGAACCTCATGCAACACAGAAGCA
>URVO01000036.1 GCA_900551335.1 uncultured Phascolarctobacterium sp. | reverse complement strand
AGAGGTGCAAAATACTTTTCATGAGAATCATATTTTAGAAAATATCATGCTACAACACGAGTATCTTCATCAGGTAAGTTTACAAGAAGTATTCGAGTTTGTGGATAATGTTATCAAGGATAATGATAAGTCGTTGTTTGTATATCATGGTACTACTTATAATTTTAAAAAGATAGATTTGAGCAAGTCCCATGACCGTCGGGATTTTGGTAAGGGGTTTTATACGACGATTCTTGAAGAACAAGCACAACAATGGGCTTATCGTTTGGCGTTACGTAGCCATATGCAAAGATACTATGTTTACAAATATTGTTTTATTGATGATGCTGATTTACGAATCAAGAGGTTTGATGGCTTGACTGTAGAATGGCTGGAGTTTATCAAGAAGAATAGGTTTGATGGTGGTACACAACATAATTATGATGTTGTTATTGGACCGGTAGCTGATGATAATACGATGATGACAGTGCAGTTATATGTAATGGGTGTTATTAATGCAGAAGAAGCGATTAAGCGGCTTAGGTATGCAAAAGTAAATAATCAAATTTCTTTGCATACAGAAAAAGCTTTAAGTTTTTTACAGTTCGTGGGAAAGGATGAATATCATGGAACCAATTTACACGTTTAACGGACAGGATATTACGATGGTTATCTGCTTGCTTATTAGAGATGTTGTTAATGAGATTCAAAAAAGAAGTAATTTATCGTTTGGCGATGCAGTAGATGCATTTTATGCTTCGGCTACCTATACTACATTACAAAATACTGAAAATGCTCTTTGGGCAGAACCGGCGGGCTATATTGCAGATATGTATTTCACGGAGAAAGAGAAAAAGCAGGCTGCATGTGCCTGACGGAATTAGTAGAAGGCTGACGTTGGCGCAGCCTTCTTTTTTTGCGCTCTTTTTTACATGCATTTAACTGCCAGCCGACGTGGATTTAACATTTATCCGTTACAATTAAGGCAAGTTGTAGAGCAAGACAACAAGAAATTTTTATATTTGTGAAAACAAACGGAGGAATGAAGTAATGAAATTCAAAAAAGTTTTGGCAGCAGCGATGATCTCTCTGCTGGCAACCACGGCTATGGTTGGCTGTGGCAGCGATAAAAAAACCGCTGATTCCGGCAAGAAGGTGCAGATTGAATATTGGCATGTAGCTGCCGAAAGCTTCGGCGGTGCAACCGTTAAGGAGCTGGTAGCTGATTTTAATAAAACTCACCCGAATATCGAGGTTGTGGAAAAATATAATCCTGATATGTACAAGGGACTGACGCAGAACCTGCAGGCAGCTATGGCCTCCGGCAAGAACCCTGATGTAGTACAAATGGGCTATTCTTACCTGAACTATGCTGCTGAAAACTTCAAATACACCGATTTGAACGAAGCCTTCAAGACAGCAGGCGACGCTAACTTTATGCAGGACAATTATCTGCCGAACGTGCTGCAGCTGGCACAGACTGAGGACGGCAAGCAGATTGGCCTGCCGTATTCCGTAAGCGTACCGGTGCTGTTCTATAACCCGGAAATCTTCACGAAGGCTGGTCTTGATCCGCAAAATCCGCCCAAAACCTGGGATGAGGTGGCAGCAGCAGCTAAACAGATTAAAGAAAAAACCGGCGACATGGGCTTCTTCATGCAGGAGTATGCTGATAACTGGACGCAGCAGGCACTTATCGAATCCAATGGCGGCCAGATGCTGACCAAGGTTAACGGCAAGGTGCAGGCTGGCTTTGATACACCGGAATCTGCAGCAGCTTATCAGCTGATTGCCGACATGGTTAAAGATGGCAGCGGTCTGCATGCTACCAACGAGGAAGGCTTCCAGGCTTACCTGAGCGGCAAGCTGGGCATGGTCTGCACCACCATCGGCAAACGTGCTAACTTTGAAAAGGGTGCTAAATTTAAAGTTATGGCTGCTCCGTTCCCTGCGTTTGGCAGCAAACCGACAAAAATTCCTGCTGGCGGCAACTTCCTCATGGTATTCTCCAAGGATGCTGAAAAGCAAAAGGCTGCAGTTGAGTTTATCAAATATCTGGAGTCTCCGCAAAGCCTGGCAAAATGGAGCACCGGTACCGGTTATCTGCCGCCTCGTAAGGGCGTAGCTGATGACCCGCAGGGCTTCAAGAAGCTGGCTGACGAAAACCCCAACATCAAGATGGCTTTGCAGGAAATGACCAAGGTTACCAAATGGGCAAGCTTCCCGGGTGCTAACGGCCTGCAGGCAGAGCAGCTCCTGATTGATGCACGCGACATCATCCTGAGCGGCAAGATGAGCGCACAGGACGCACTGCATCAGACTGCGGAAAAGATTAACAAATTACTGTAATAGCTGAACACGACAAAGAGCTGTCGCTAACGCGGCAGCTCTTTTTAATCAAAGGAGCCAAGCATGTCTAAAAATAATCGTCAAGTAATTTTTTATCTGCTGCCTGCGGCAATCCCCTTCCTTTTGTTCTATTACTGGCCGCTGCTGCAGAATATTTATCTCAGTGTTTTTTCCTGGAACATGATCAGTCCGACGCAAAAGTTTGTAGGACTGGCGAACTTCACCACGATTTTTGCTTCTGCCGAGCTGGGCAAGATTTTGCTCAACACGGCTTTGTTTGTAGCAATTATGCTGGTGCTGAATTTTGTGCTGCCATATCTTTATTCCTTCGTGCTGGGGCAGCTGGTGCACAGATGGACGGCGTTCTACCGCAGTGCGCTGTTTCTGCCGTCAACGCTGTCGCTGGCCGTGGCAAGCATCCTCTTTTTGTGGATTTATAATCCGCTGGCCGGACCGATAAACATCATCCTGAGCGGCTTTGATATTGCTTCGCCGCGCTGGTTTAAGGAAAACTATCTTGTTATATTTGCCATCTGCACGATTATCGGCTGGAAGGTTTTCGGCTATAATCTCATCGTTATGCTGGCAGCTATGGTGGCAGTGCCGAAGGAGATGATCGAGGCAGCGAAGCTGGAGAACGCTTCGAACTGGGTTATTTTCAAAAAAATAATTCTGCCGATGACCTCGTCAACAGCGATTTATGTGTTTACGATTACTGTTGTCTTTGGCCTGCAATATGTGCTGGTGCCGGTGAATATGCTGACGCAGGGCGGTCCTGACCAGGGCAGCAGCAACCTTGTCTATATCATCTACCAATACGCCTTCACCTTCTTCAAGGCCGGCGAGAGTGCTGCCTATGCAGTCATTACGATGGTCTGCTATCTGGTCTTCCTGTTTGTGAAAAACAAATATCTGGAAAAGAAGGTGTACTATGAAAACTAAGCTGTGTGACGAATGGTATTGGCATATGCTGCTGCTGCTGGCAGTTTTTCTGATGCTGTGGCCGATTATTTTTATGCTGTCGACCTCGCTGAAGGATTTGAACCAGGTTTTTGAATCGACGATGAATCCGCTGCCGTTCCCGCCGACGTTTGCCAACTACACGACGGTGCTGGAAAACTTCCCTCTGCTGACCTATATTTGGAACACCTTTTATATTGCCAGTGTGGTGACCATCAGCAAGGCTGCGACGAGCGTGCTGGCGGCCTTTGCCTTTGTTTATTATAACTTTAAATACAAGGAAGCAGTGTTTAACGGTATGCTGCTGACCTTCTTTATTCCGATTACCGTATTGATTATGCCGAACTATCTGCTGATGTCCAAGCTGGGGCTGCTCGATACGCCGTATGGCGTTATGCTGACGGGACTTGTCGACGGCATGGGCATTTTCCTCATGCGCCAGACGATGCGCAGCATCCCTAAGCCGCTGCTGGAGGCTGCTGTGCTCGACGGTGCTAAGCCGCATCAGGTTTTATGTAAGGTTATTTTGCCGTTGATTAAGCCGTCGGTGCTGGCAATCAGCATTTTGTTTTTTATCAACAGCTGGAATGAATATTTTTGGCCGCTGCTGATTTTGCAGGATAAGGCAAATCTGACGCTGCCGCTGGCCCTGCAGATGTTTATCAGTGCCGAGGGTGGCAGTGAATGGGGCGTGGCGATGGCTGTGGCTACGCTGACAAGCTTGCCTCCGCTGGTGCTGTACGGCTTCTGCCAGCGTTTTATTATCAACACATTTATGCAGTCGGGCGTGAAAGGATAAGAGCATGGATAACAAAAATAATGATTATAGCATCGTATTTTCACAGGTGCAGAAGGCTTATGGAAAAAATATTGTCATCAACAATCTGAATCTGGAGATAGAAAAGGGTGAGCGCCTGATTCTGCTGGGGCCGTCTGGCTGTGGCAAGACGACGACGCTGCGCATGATTGCCGGCTTTGAGGAAATCACGCAGGGCGATTTGTTCATGGGCGGAGCAAGAGTCAACGATGTTGCGCCGGGGGAGCGCAATATTGCCATGGTGTTTCAAAGCTATGCGCTGTTTCCGCATCTGAGCGTGTGGGAGAATATAACCTTTGGTCTACAGCTGCAGAAGCTGCCGCAGGCGGAAATCGAAAAGCGCACGCGTCAGGCGCTGGAGCTGCTGCATCTGGAGGGCTATGAAAATAAAAAGACGCATGAGCTGAGCGGCGGACAGAAGCAGCGTGTGGCTCTGTGCCGTGCGCTGGTGAAGCAGTCGCCCTATTTTCTGCTTGACGAGCCGTTGTCTAACCTTGATGCCAAGCTGCGCCAGAAGGCACGCACGGAGCTGGTAAAGATTCATGAGCTGTTCAAGCCGACGATGGTTTATGTAACGCATGACCAGATTGAGGCAATGACGGTGGCACATCGGATTGCGGTAATGAATGAGGGCAAAATTCAGCAGATTGCTACGCCGTCAGAAATATATCATCATCCGGCGAATACCTTCGTAGCGACCTTTATTGGCTCGCCGGCGATGAATATTCTGCAGGCAGAGGTGCTGGACGGCAAGCTTATTGTCGGCAGCTGTGCGCTGCATCTGCCCAAGGAGCGTCTGAACGCTATCGGCTCTCGCAGCAGGGTACTCTTCGGGCTGCGTCCGGAGGCCTGCATGCCGTGCTTTGACAAGGGAATGATTGACGGCAGCGTTGAATTTGTCGAAAACACCGGAAACCTTAAAACAGCTACGCTGCGTTTGGCGACAGGGGAGCTTTTCTATCTGCAGGACAGTAATCAGAGCATTGCGCTGGAGGACATCCGCGGTTTTGCTTTTGACTGGAGCAATGTGTGCCTGTTTGATGCAGAGAGCGGCGAAAATCTGGAAAAACGTAAATGATTTTGGGTATAGAGCAAAATTTGCGGTATAATAAAGGCAAGAGCTGCATTTGTGCAAGCGGCTTGGTGTTCTGCTGCTGGAGGTAGAGAATATGAATTATGAAATTAGCGACCTGCTGTTTCCGGGCTTTACGAAAAAAGCACTGCGTGAGCTGGACAGCAGCTATGGTATTGAATTTTTTTATGAGTTTGGCAAGGATTATTACTGGAACGAGGAGGTGGCGGCCTGGGGCGAGCGCAGTCTGTCTATCCATGGTCCCTGTGTGGCCGTAAATCTTGCTGATGCGAAGCAGAAGAATTATGCAAAGGTTTGGGAGAAAACCTTTGCTTATGCCAAAAAGGTAAATGCTGACTTTGTCGTTGTGCATACGAATGAGGAGCTGCCGGCTTCGGAGGAGCTGGAGGCTGTGCAGGCGCGTGTAATCAGCCGTCTACGCAAGGTTGTCAATCTGGGCAAAAAATATGGTGTGCAGGTGCTCATAGAAAACGTCGGCCTGCGTCCGAAGGAAAGCTTGCTGTTCGATCTGGCCGAGTATATTGCGCTGTTTGATATCTTTCCTGAGGCAGGCGCTTTGCTGGATACAGGCCATGCCAACGTCAACGGCTGGGATATTCCGGCTGTAGTCGAAGTGCTGGGCGATAAGCTTAAGGCCTGCCACATTCACGACAACGATGGTTTGGGCGACGCACATCTGCCGCTGGGAGAGGGTAATATTGACTGGAAGGCGTATTTTGCGGCGGTGAAAAAGTTCGCGCCACAGTCGACGCAGGTGCTGGAATATTGCTGCGGCTTCAGCGATACGCAATCGCTGGAGGAGCATCTTGCAGGCTTGAAGAAGAAATATCGGTTGAAATAAACTTAATAGGAGAAATTCTTGTAAAAAAAAATCCGAGAATTTCTTATTTAGAGTCTTGACATTCTTATTCGTAACGAGTATAATTAACACAACAAATCAATATTTCGTATAAAGAACTAACTGGTGCAATCCCAGACGGTCCCGCCGCTGTAACAGCCTACCTCGCTGGAGTCAGCAAAGTTTTTTATATAAGCATATGCTTGACCTGCGAGCGACAGGAGAAGATGTTAACAGATAAGTAGCTGTTTATGTGAGAGTGGCAGTGAGCTTAATTGTGCGCATTAACCGTCTTTGCTTGCAAAGGCGGTTTTTTTCGACTGGATACAAGTAGGTCGAAATATTGATTTACTAATCTTTACTCTAGAATGAAAAGCAAATTGGACATTTGCTGTTATTACCGAATTTCAAATTCTCCTTCTCCTCTTATTCAATGTGCTCTCTTGTTACAGGGGTGTGGCATTAGTGCAGTAAAAAAACCGCCAGGGATGGCGGCTTTTTTATTGCCTTTTTTATGCTTGTATACTGTCTTTTTTTTGACTTAGGCTATACTAATTGTTTACATATCCGCTTATACAGTGTACAATAAATATGATTAGCCTTTGTAAAAAACTGAAATATAAATATGGACTGAATGAGGTCAGAGAGGGGCGGATGTGTATGGATTTAGCTAATGTTAAAAAGCTGCTGCAGGCAAGAGTGCTTACGGGCAGCGAGCTGTTACACCGTCAGATTGATTCCTGCTGCGGCAGCGATATGATGAGTGATGTGCTGGCTTTCACCAAGCGCAACACGCTTTTGTGTACAGGCCTGACGAATATGCAGGTAGTGCGTACTGCGGATATGACGGAGCTGAGTGCACTGGTTTTTGTACGCGGGAAGATTCCCTGCGAGGAAATTATTGAGGCTGCTGCGGAAAACGGACTGCCGATGCTGTCCACCGATTATACGCTGTTTGAAACCTGCGGTATCTTATATGAAGCAGGCGTCCGCGGCTGCAGTAAAAAGGAGTAGAGGAAATGACGGAAAATAAATCGTTAAAGCTGGCCTTTGACTGCGTGGGCGGAGATTTTGAACGCGCAGGTGAGGCATCTGCCAAAATCAAGAAGATGCTGCAGCGCATCGGTATTCCTGCGGATATCGTGCGCCGCATTGCGATAGGCACCTATGAGGGCGAGATGAATGTAATCATCCACGCCGGCGGCGGCAATGTTGCTGCGGAGGTTTTCCCGGAGGCGACGGTGATTACCATCAGCGACCACGGCCCCGGTATTCCTGATATTAATAAGGCGCTGCAGGAGGGCTGGTCAACGGCTCCCGATTATGTGCGTCAGATGGGCTTCGGCGCCGGTATGGGCCTGCCGAATATGGTGAAATGCTCGGATAAGTTTGATATTCAGTCGAAGGTGGGCGAGGGCACGACTATTACCATGCGCTTTGAGCACCAAAGTGAAGATTTATAAATAAAGTGAGGTGATACGCATGGCTCCCCAACCAACAACATATTTTCATTCTGTTGCTTTGCAGCGGGAAAAATGTCAGGGCTGCGTATCCTGCGTAAAGCTGTGTCCTACAGAAGCTATCCGCGTGCGTAACGGCAAGGCGGAGATTTTGGGCGACCGCTGCATTGACTGCGGCGCCTGTGCTGCCGGCTGTCCCTATCATGCGTTCAGCGTGCGTACTGACACGCTCGAGGGACTGGCGGACTATGCCTATAACATAGTTCTGCCTGCACCGTCTCTTTATGCGCAGTTCCCGGATAATGTTCCTCTGGAGGATATCTGGCAGGGACTGCAGAATCTGGGCTTCGACGAAATCTTTGATGTTTCGCTGGCCTCGGAATATATTGCCCGCGAGATAGAGGACTATATCAAAAACTATACAGGCGGCCGTAAGCCGCTGATTTCTGCGACCTGTCCTGCAGTTATGCGTCTGATTCAGGTAAAATTCCCGGAGCTTATTAAGCAGGTCGTGCCGGTGCTGGCACCGGTGGAGGCCGCGGCTATCTATATCAAGCGCGAGGCGGCAGCAAGAAGGCAGCTGCCTGGCGAGCTGATCGGTGTCTGGTTTATCTCGCCGTGTCCGTCGAAGGAGACGAATATCCGTCAGTCCGTCGATGTGCAGCATACAGAGCTGACGGGCAGCTTCAGTCTGTCGGAGATTTACGGACTGCTGCTGAAGAATCTTGGCGGTACGCATGAGCTGAACGTGCGCACCGGCTCCTCCTATGGCTTAAGCTGGGGAGCGTATGGCGGCGAAATCACGAGTGCCGGCCTTTCTAATGCGCTGGCAGTACATGGTATCGACAATGTGTATGAGATGCTGGAGCAGATTTCTATGAATAAAATGCCGCAGCTTGATTACGTGGAGTGCAATGCCTGCAAGGGCGGCTGCTTGGGCGGCCTTTTGGCGGCAGAGAATAAATATGTGGCCGAGTGCAACCTGCGGCGGCGTATTGCTGCGCTGCGCGGAAAAGAGCCTGCCGACAGGCATGAGGCGATGGCGCGGACGATGGTGCTGGAGAATTTCCCAAAATCTGCGGCTTATCGCAAAAAGCTTGTCGCAAGGCCGATGATGCAGCTTGATGATGACATCATGGAGGCCATGAAAAAGTTTGAACGCATGGAGGAGGTGCTCTGCTCGCTGCCGGGACTGGACTGCGGTGCGTGCGGTGCGCCGAGCTGTCAGGGACTGGCAGAGGATATCGTGCAGGGCAAGGCCCACGAGATAGACTGTATCTTCAAGCTGCGTGCCAGTGTACACAAGCTTTCACAGGGTATGCTGGAGCTGGCGAAGCAGATACCGATTTACCATGAACCAAAGGATTTGAATAAAATGGAGGATGATGACCATGAAGGTTAAAGAAATGATTGAAAAACTGAATTTAACACTGCTGACGAAGGATGTAAGCGAGGATGCTCTTTATGCAGAGGTAGAAGGCGGCTATGCGTCCGACCTGCTGAGCAACGCTATGGGACAGGCACAGCCCGGCATGGTCTGGGTAACGATGCAGGGACACCAGAACGTGGCAGCTGTTGCTTCTCTGATTGGCTTGTCTGCAGTTATCGTGGCAGGTGACGGTCCTGTTGCTAATGACACGCTGCATAAGGCAAATCTTAATGATGTAGTTATCGCGGCTACTGAGGAGCCTGCCTTTGACGTAGTGGGCAAGCTCTATGCTCTGGGTGTTGGCAGCAAGGAATAATTTAGGTGAAAAAAGGGCATATTTTAGTTTTGTAAAAACAAATTACGAAAAAAGTTCTAAACACCGAAATAAAAACGCTTTCTGATACTTGCTAATATATGCGTGCTTTATAGAAAAACACTTGAACTCAATAAAAACACAAGTGGCTAAAAATGTCCAAAGTGTTCTATCTATATAATACAAAAAACCCGATTTTTGCCTAAAAAAAGGGGCTGGAGCTGTAAATTTGTAAAGAAAAAACTTGCGATGTTACAATTTTACTGGTATTATATATATCGTTGAGTCAATTTTCTCCCGGCTAGTGTAAAAACAGGGAAAAATTTGCCGAAAAAAAGTGAAGTTTTCCCTAATATGTGTTATAATTGTAGCAGAAAAGGAAAAACAAAATC
>URVO01000035.1 GCA_900551335.1 uncultured Phascolarctobacterium sp. | reverse complement strand
GATCCCACAGGAACCATTCGCCGGTCGAAGCCTTCTGGCGCAGAGTCATCGGTCTAGGGCTGTCTGCTCCGCCACAGGCGATCAGGAAGCGTGCATAGCCCTGCTCCTGATAGGTATAAGCATTCGTCTGTACATTCACGGTATAGGGCTGCGCAGGCGTGTAGTTGTTTTCCGGTGTTGCGCCCTTGAAATAAGAACGCATGAGGTAGGTCTTGCCGCGGAAGCGGTCCTGCAGGAACTGCTTGTCCATACCGTTGAGCGGACGCGGTCCGCGCAGAGCGTCGAGCATAGCGATAGCCTCTGCCGGATCAGTTTCGTAACGCGCCAGCGCTGCTACGGTATAAGCAGCCACCAGCTGTGCATCCTGACCGGGCGCAACCTCTGCAGCCGTCATCGGTAATTTAGTGAAGGTAATATTTCTGTTATCCATCTTCTGCACCGCCTTTCCTACGCTCTTGTTGATAGTTGTATTGATGTTGGTATTGTTGCTCTTAAAAATTCTGCTTAAATCCATAGCGTCTGCCGTTGCCAGCTGTGCCACGCATAATGCACCACATAATAATAAACATAACTTAGCTTTCATGGCTGCCTCCTATCAACCCCTCTGTCATCGCTTCGCGATGCCACCTCCCCTTGCAGGGGAGACTTATCAGGGGAACCTTATTCGACGTACTTCCTTAAAACGGGTGTTCCTCATCGTACCAGGCCGTTGCCTGATTGCCCTGCAGCGAGTAAACATAACGCCCATGCTTCTCTACAAGATACGTGCCCAGCAGGTCGTAGGTTTTCTTATCGCGCACCTCAATCTTGTCATAAGCATAATCGCCGCCCTGCGCCACGCCTACATAAGCACTTACATCATCTACATAAGACATCTTGAAGTATTTATTCGAGCGCTGCGACATATCCTCATCATAGAAGACCACACCGCGCAAAAATGCCAGCGACATCAGCTCATTAAAGGCATCGCCGGTATCCTTATATGCCAGATTATATCTGCCCTCCGGTGGCGGCAGCAAATCCTCCGCGCTGACAGCCGGGCCCATGAGCCACTGCGCACCAAGGCCATTGCCCAGCTCTGTCTCATAGGTCAAGCCAGCTAAATCGGCCTGCTGACCATTTTTATCATAAAGCGGATATACGGCGCCATGCATATAATCATCCACCCGATAGCCGTTCATAACCTGCGCCGGCCCTACGTAATACTTGCTCACAAGCTTGCCGTCGACCTCCTGGCTCTCGATTACGCCTGCTGCCATCAGCTGCGAAGGAAGGTCGCCCTCCACACGCCGCTCCACATACATATAGGTGCCGCGGAACGTATTATACATCAGCGCATAGCCGCTCACGCCTGCTTCGGCATCAATCAGGTTATATCTGTCCACGCTCATCGCATCTGCCTGCTGGCCTAAGCCTAAGGTCAACACCGCACCTAAGCACGCTCCGGCAATAAATTTCTTCAACATAACAATCCCTCCAAACTTAAATTATCAAATCTCCGACAGCTGCAGGCTGCCGTCCATGCCGCTGATGCTTACGGCAAAGCGGCGCTCACGCCCCAGCTCATCATCAAAGGCAATGGCGTTAGCAGGTACAGCCTCGGTATCAGCCAGCTGCATAACCAGCGGCGTGTCCGCCATCAGCATATCCTGTCTATAAACAGGCTGCGCATCAAAATGCGCATTGCCCTCTTCATCCACGCTCAGCAGCGTCAGGCTCAGCACCTTAAAATTGCTCAAGGACTGGTCGCTGCGCAGAACAACCTTAACAAACTCAGACGCATTCGGCACCTTCACCATGCCGTACTGCTGCACATCAGCCTGCACATCTCGTAGCCAGTCCAGCTTTAGATGCTGATAAGCAAGACCTTTAGCTCCCTGCTTATGATAATTCTCCACAGGAATCAGCTCCAGCATAGTCACATCATTCATATATTCATTGCGCAGCTCCTCAAAAGCGTCCTCAGTCATATTCAGCCTCTTAGAAGCGTTCATGTCATTGCTGCCACTCGTATTATGGTAATAGGCAAGGCCACCATTTTGCGGTGCCGTGAAATAATAATCGAGACACTCAGGCTCACCGGTCGGCAAAATCTTATAGGTCGCCAGTGCGTTATAATCAGCTCCGTCAGTCGCCTGCAGGAACAGCCTGCTGCCGCTCAGCAGCTGCAGACGATTACGCCGCCAGCCCTCGAAGGAACGTAGCGGCTTGCCATTCACCAGTGTATAGACGGAATAAATATCGCTGCCGTAATAGCCTGCACCCTTGTGCTGCTCTGTACGCCCCAAAACCAGCTCCGGCACACCGTCGCCGTTGAAATCCTTCAACGTATAGCCAATCATGCCGGCGGAATCGCGCTGATAAATTTCGACCATTTCACGGATAACGTTCATGCCCTCATTGACAAGCTTGTCATCCTGTCCCTTCACTGCGTAATCATAGAGTCCGTCCATAACGAGAGCGTAGCTCCGGAGATAGTCGGCCGCTGCAGGCTGCGCCGCCTCCGCCTTCGTCATATTCGGCAGCTCGGCCTGCTTCTTTTCGCTTGTACCACAGCCTAAAAGGCTCATGCCCAAGGTCAGTGCCAATGCACCTATCATAATTTTTTTCAACATCTTTCTCGCCCTCCTTTTGGTTATTCCACTTCATTTTATGCCTTTATTGTACACGAAAAAAGCCAAAAGCGCCCTACCCCAAGTATTATTTTGGAGTAGGACGCTCGATTTTTTGTGAAAAATAGCTTTGTTAAGCTCACCGCCTCCCATTTACGCAGCAAAAAAGAGCAGCCCCCGTCTTCAGGAACTGCTCTTCCACGTTATCTATCTAAAATTTTCTCTGCCCTCAAAACAGCGGCTTGCTATTGCCGCCCTTCGGCTTCTTCTGGTTCTTGATGCGCACGCTGATGATGACCTCGTCACCCTCCAGCGTCTGCTCCATCGCCACAGGAATCCCCGCCGTCTTTACGGCATCGACAACCTGCTTGATGCTGTTGAGATAAATGCGCACATCGTTGACGATAACCATACGCTTGCGCTTCTCCTCGCTCTTGCCGTCGAGCAGCTTGTTGATATACTCCTCGGTCTGACGCACGCTGAAGCTTTTCGCTACGATGGTTTCCAAAACCTCCAGGCGCTTCTCATCATCCGGCAGCTTCAACAGCGCACGAGCATGACGCTCACTGAGCTCTGCATCCATAAGCACCTTGCGCACAGGTGCAGAAAGGCGCAGCAGACGCAGCTTGTTGGCAATCGTTGACTGCTTCTTGCCTACGCGCGCAGCCATAGCCTCCTGCGTAATATGGAACTGGTTCATGAGCTTCTCGTAGCCCTCAGCCTCCTCCAGATAATGCAGGTCCTCACGCTGCAGGTTCTCGATAAGCGCGATTTCGGCAATCTGCTGGCTGGTATATTCGCTGATAATCACCGGCACCTCGGCCAGCTTCGCCATTTTGGACGCACGCAGACGGCGTTCTCCGGCGATGAGCATATAGCGTCCATCCTCTGCAGGCGAAACCAGCAGAGGCTGCAGCACGCCATATTGGGCAATCGAGGCCGACAAATCCTCTAAGGCAGCATCATCAAAGTTTTTGCGCGGCTGATACGGATTCGGAAAAATCGTGTCAATCGGCACCTTGACCACCTTAACCTCGCTCACGGCCTTGCGCTCGCCCAGGCCAAAGTCAGTATCTAAAACAGAAAATCCATCGTCTACGATCATCACAACTAATCCCCCTATCTGCTCCCTAAGGGCTGCTTCTCCGGCGTACCTGCCTTGCGCGGATACTGCGCCGGCGTCGCCTTTATTTTCGCTATCTTTATTATAGCACGTCCATCATCAAGTCCGGGAAGTTTTACAGGCTCGGCGCTGATTATTTTTCCGCCGAGGATTTTTACAGCTGCCTCGCCCTCTTCGATTTCCTCGGCAAAGCGGCTGCCCTTGAGCGCGATAAACTGACCGCCCTTTTTCGCCAGCGGCAGGCAGTATTCGCTGAGCACGCTCAGACGCGCTACGGCACGCGCCGTCACATAGTCATATTGCTCGCGGTGCTTTTTGCTGCGGCCGGCGTCCTCAGCACGCAGATGCTCGCAGCGGATGCCCTTCAGCCCCAGCTCGTCAATAACCTGCTCGAGAAAGCGCAGACGCTTGCCCAAGGAATCCACCAGCGTCACCTTCAGGGACGGGCAGTAGATTTTCAGCGGCACGCCGGGAAAGCCGGCGCCGGTGCCCACATCGACGAGCGTTTTGCCCTGCATGCCGTCCTCGTAGGCCAGCAGGCTGTCGACCATATGCTTGACAGCGACCTCCTCCGGCTCGGTAATCGCAGTCAGGTTCATCACCTTATTTGTTTCCACAAGCAGCTCATAATAACGCGTAAACTGCGCCAGCTGCTCCTCCGTAAAGCTCAGCTGCGCCTCTGCGCCTCTGGCTGCTAAAATCTCGGCAAAGGTCACTCGTCTGTCTCCTTTCGACGTTTAAGCTCCAGCGCAATCATCAGCACGCTGATATCTGCAGGCGATACGCCGCTGATACGCGATGCCTGGCCGATGTTTGTCGGGCGCACCTTGTCCAGCTTTTCGGCTGCCTCGCTCGAAAGCTCCTTTATCTCATGGTAATCTATATCCTCCGGCAGACGCTTGTTTTCGAGCTTCATGAAGCGCTCGACCTCCTGACGCTGCTTGGTGATATAGCCTTCATATTTGGCAAAAATCTCGGCCTGCTCTGCCACCTGGGGTGCCAGCTCCGGCAGGTCGAAGGCTGCCTGCAGCTTAGCATAGGTGACCTCCTTGCGACGCAGCAAATCCAGCAGGCTGGCGCCGCTGCGCAAAGGCGTGGTGCCCAAAGCGGTAAGCTTGGCATTGTTCTCGGCGCTGGGAGCGATATTGCTTTTGCCCAGCTCACTCACAGCACGCTCTAAGGAAGAGCGTTTCTTGGTGAAGATGTCATAACGTCTGTCGTCGACAAGACCTAGCTGGCGGCCCTTCTCCGTCAGGCGCAGGTCAGCATTGTCCTGACGCAGCAGCAGACGGTATTCGGCACGCGAGGTCATCATACGGTACGGCTCATGCGTGCCCTTGGTAACAAGGTCGTCAATCAGCACGCCGATATACGCCTCATCACGGCGCAGCACCAGCGGCTCGCGTCCCTGAAGCTTCATCATGGCATTGATGCCCGCCATCAGGCCCTGCGCTGCCGCCTCCTCGTAGCCGCTCGTGCCATTGGACTGGCCGGCGCTGAACAGGCCGCTAATGGCCTTATGCTCCAGAGAGGGAGCAAGCTGCAGCGGGTCCAGGCAGTCATAATCAATCGCATAGCCTGCACGCATCATCTTGCAATGCTCCAAACCGGGAATCGTCTGCATGAACTGCAGCTGGATATGCGCCGGCAGTGCGGAGCTCATACCCTGCACATACATCTCGTTCGTACTGCGTCCCTCCGGCTCGATGAAGAGCTGGTGTCTGTCCTTGTTGGCAAAGCGCACCAGCTTCGACTCGATGGAAGGGCAGTAGCGCGGGCCAACGCCCTCGATAAGACCGTTGAACATGCCTGATAAGTGCAAATTATCACGGATAATTTTATGTGTTGCCTCATTGGTATAGGTAAGGTAGCAGGGAACCTGCTCGCGTGTTTTGATGTCGCTGATAAAGGAGAAGTTGCGCACCTCCTCATCGCCATACTGCGGCTCCATCTTGCTGTAATCCAGGCTGCGAGCGTCGATACGCGCAGGCGTGCCTGTCTTGAAGCGCATCAGCTCCACGCCGTTCTCAATGAGGGACGCCGACAGCTTCTCGGCACTGCGCAGGCCGTTCGGGCCGCACTCATAGTTGAGCTGGCCGTAAACAATGCGGCCGCGCAGGTAGGTGCCTGTCGCCAGAATAACGCAGCGAGCCTCAAAGACCTCGCCTGTTTCGGCCTCTACGCCGACAACCTCGCCGTTTTCCACGAGCAGCTTGTCAATCATCAGCTGCTTCAGCTCCAGGTTCTCCTGATTCTCGACGATTTTTTTCATCAGCGTGTGATAATACGGCTTATCCTCCTGTCCGCGCAGCGCATGGACTGCATAGCCCTTGCCTGTGTTCAGCAGGCGCATCTGGATACACGCCATATCCGCACTGATGCCCATCTGTCCGCCCAAGGCGTCCAGCTCACGCACCAGATGGCCCTTTGCCGGACCGCCGATAGACGGGTTGCACGGCATCAGCGCCACATTATCTAAAGAAAGCGTTGCCAGCAGCGTTTTGCCTCCCAGACGCGCTGCAGCCAAGGCTGCCTCCACACCTGCGTGGCCTGCGCCGACAACAATTACATCAAAGGTATCTGTTATATAGCTCATCATCTAACCCCTTATTTGCCTATGCAGAAACGCGAGAAAATCTCGTTGATGATTTCGTCCTGCACCGTATCGCCGGTAATCTCGCCCAAAAGCTCAATCGCCGTGCGTACATCTATCACGATGCAGTCATAGGGCAGCATATTCTCTGCCGCCTGCGCTGCATCCTCCAGCGCCTGCAAGCCTTCACGCAGCAAACGCTCCTGACGCGCGTTCTGAATATACACGCCGTCGCCCAGCGTCCCCTCGCTGCCATATACATAATTCTTGAGCCAGGCCGAAAATTCCTCTATGCCGCTCAAGGTTTTTGCGGAAAGCGTCATCACCTTGTCCGCACCAAAGCGCTGCCTGAGCGCCTCGATATCCACCGCCAGCTCCAGATCGCTCTTATTAACGATGATAACGCAGGGCTTGCCCTCTGCAGCCTCCAGGATGGCCTCATCCTCAGCTGTCAGACCGGCGCTGCCGTCGATAACGCAGATAACCAGCTCCGAATCCTGCAGCAGGCGGCGGCTCTTCTCCACGCCGATTTTCTCGACGAAATCATCGGTAGAACGGATGCCTGCCGTATCTGCCAGCACCAGCGGCACACCGTCCAAAAGCAGCTGCTCCTCGATAACGTCGCGCGTCGTGCCTGCGTATTGCGAAACAATAGCGCGCTCCTCACGCAGCAGCGCGTTGAGCAGGCTGCTCTTGCCCACGTTCGGCCTGCCGACAATAGCCGTGCGCAGTCCCTCGCGCAGAATCTTGCCTGTATGCGCATGCGCCAGAAGGCCTTCTATCTTGCTCACAGCGCCGCCGATATTCTCCTGCACCGCGCCATAGGTCACGTCCTCAATATCCTCCTCCGGATAATCAATCACGGCCTCCAGATTAACAATGACATCCACGAGCGCCTTGCGAATGCTGCGCAGCTCGCCTGCCAGCTGTCCCTGCTGCTGGCGTGCTGCCAGCTTCAGGCCTGCCTCGCTGCGGGAGCGGATAATATCCATAACCGCCTCGGCCTGCGTCAGGTCAATGCGCCCATTGAGGAAGGCACGCTTCGTAAACTCGCCCGGCTCCGCCGGTCTTGCGCCTGTCGCATAGGTCAGCTGCAGAAGCTTCTTCAGCGCCTGCACGCCGCCGTGGCATTGCAGCTCCACGACATCCTCAGCCGTATAGGAGCGCGGCGCACGCATATATACTGCCAGCACCTCGTCGACAAGGCTGCCGTCCTGATCATAAACATGTCCATAGACCAGCGTATTGACAGGATAGGCTCCGAGCGGCTTGCCCGAGGCTGCCTTGAAGAGAGCCTCGCCCACAGCCAGTGCCTCACTGCCGCTGATACGGATGATACCCACCGAGCCTTCGCCCAAGGCTGTCGCCACAGCGCTGATGGTATCCTCCAGAGTAATTGTCTTAGACATAGCCATTCTCCTTTATCTCGATTTAGACAAAAAAGGCTGTCGCAAAGCGTATAAAGAAACACTTGCCGCGACAGCCTTAATTTTTTTATTTTCTCAGTTCGATAACCACATGACGGAACGGATCATCGCCCTCGCTCAGCGTCGTAACACGGTTGTCACGCTGCAGAGCCATATGGATGATTTTGCGCTCATGCGGATTCATCGGCTCCAGGGCTACGCGTTCACCGGTACGTTTAACCTTATCTGCCAGTCTTCTAGCCAGACGGGTCAGGGTTTCAATACGGCGGTCGCGGTAATCTTCAACATCAATCACAACACGTACACGCTCGTCGCTGTTCTTGTTAGCAACGAGGTTGGTCAGATATTGCAGGCTGTCCAGAGTCTGGCCATGCTTGCCGATGAGGATGCCCATATCTGCACCGTGCAGGCGCAGGGTTACACTGCCATCGTATTTGTTGATGAATTTTTCCATAACCACTTCAATGCGCATAGCATTGAAAACCTTTTGCAGAAACTCTCTGGCAGCATTCACTGCTTCGTCGTTTACTGCATATTTGCGCGGCTCGCGGAACTCCTTACGGCCACCACGCTCACCGCGTTCACGGCCATAATGCTCGCTCTTGAGCGCATTGAGGGCGCTGATAGCGCTGTCCACTGCGTCGTCCTTCGCATCAACAGCCTTTTTGCTCAGGTCCTCGGCAGCATCAGCAGCCTTCTTGCCGAAATCCTCAGCAGCGCTGACAGCGTCAGCCTTCACAGCCTCTGCCTTTTTAGCCAGAGCGCCTGCAGCTACGTCAGCAGCAGCCTTCACTGCACTGACAGCCTCACTTGCAGCCTCGCTGACGGTTTTTTCCGGTGCAGCAGGTACAGCAATATTTTCTACAGCAGCCGGAGCCTCTTTTACGGAAACATGCACGCGTGCATCCTTACGGCCAAAGCCGAAAAAGCCCTTTTTGCCTTCTTCCAGTACTTCGATAACAGCTTCGTCAGCGGTAATCTTTAATTCCTCTAAGGCTGCAGCCACAGCCTCATCAACGCTTTTACCTGTTTTTTCAACAAAAGCCATCTTTACCACTCCTTATTTGGCAGCAGCAGCTTTATTCATAATAGACTGCTGTGCAATCTGCATAATGTTCATTACTACCCAGTACAGTACAAGACCAGCCGGGAAGGTCAGGCTGATATAGCCGATAAACAGAGGCATGAAGTATGCCATCATCTTGTTCTGCGCACCACCGCCAGCAGGCATGGTCTGCTTGGTCTGGATATAGGTAGTCAGTGCAGAAAGCACCGGTAAGATATAGGTCGGATCAGCCAGAGAAATATCCTTAAGCCATAAGAAGCTTGTCACAAGCTCAGGATGAGCAGCGTAGTCATAATCGCGGATGCCATAGAAAATGCCAATCATAATCGGCATCTGAATCAGCAGCGGCAGGCAGCCTGCCAGCGGATTTACGCCTTCGCTTTTATAAAGATTAGCCAGCTCCATGTTCAGGCGCTGCTTGTCATCTTTATATTTTTCCTGCAGTGCCTTCATTTTCGGCTGGATTTCCATCATTGCCTTAGTAGACTGAATCTGTTTCTGCGTCAGCGGATACATAATCAGCTTGATAATAATAGTCATGAGCACAATTGCCAGACCAAGGTTCGGGATACCCATGCTCTCCGTGAAATTGTAGAGAACTGTCAGTACCTGTTGCACGATATTAGCGAGAAAATCCAAGATATCACTCCTTAAGAAACAAAGTGTTGCAATAAATTACGTATTATTTTACAGGATCATAGCCGCCAGGATGATAGGGATGACACTTGCAGATCCGCTTCAATGCCAGCCAAGAGCCGCGCAAGGGGCCCTTCTTCTGTATCGCTTCAATAGCGTACGCTGAGCATGTAGGGTAAAACCTGCAGGTCGGCGGAAACAATGGTGATATAAAAATCTGGTAGAATCTTATACACAAAATCAGTATCCTGCTCATAGTCTTCTATCCTTATTCCTGCAGCAATGCTGCTCTTTTCGCCAGTCTTAAAAAAACACGCTCAAAAGTCTTATAATCAGCCTTTGTCAGCTTGCGGCGAGCTACCCACAC
>URVO01000034.1 GCA_900551335.1 uncultured Phascolarctobacterium sp. | reverse complement strand
TGCGACATTATACCATTTCACTGCGTTCATGGTATAATGGGGACCTATGAAAGAGAACGATGGCAGGTCTGGTTACAAAGCTGCAGAAATGGATCCCGCAAATCATGCGGATGATATTGAGGTGGAACGATATGGACATCAAAAAAGTTGCAGTTCTGGGAGCCGGTGCGGTCGGCTCCTACGTGATCTGGGGGCTTTCGGCCCGCAGGGACATCGAGCTTGGCGTGGTGGCCGATGGCCCGCGCGGCGAGCGCCTGGCAAAAGAAGGCTGTGCCATCAACGGCAAAGTCTACCGTCCGGCGGTCTGGACGCCGCAGGAGGCGCATGACGCTGACCTTCTCATCGTTTGCCTGAAATACGGCGCATTGCCCGACGCACTGGACAGCATCAAAGGCGTCACCGGCCCCCATACCACCATCATGAGCCTGATGAACGGCGTGGACAGCGAGGACATCATTGCTCAGGTTGTTGCTCGCAAGCAGCTGCTTTATTCCTTAATCAAAATTGCTTCGCATCATGAGGGCAGGGGAGTATGCTTTAACCCTGAAAGCACGATGGGCATTGTCTTTGGCGAAGCGGAGCCTCCCTTTGATAGCGAGCGGGCCTTGGCGGTGGAAAAGCTTATGCAGGAAGCAGCTATTCATATTCGCCGTACTGATTGCATTAAGGAGGAAATGTGGGCTAAATTTCGTCTGAATAACTTGCCGCAGGCTGTTATAGGCGTAGGCTTAGGCTGCTATAAGGATAGCAGTCATATGCAGGCTATAAGTCAAGGATTGCGCCAGGAGCTGGAGGCTATTGCTGCAGCTAAGGGTATTGATATAGATAAATGTGCTAAATCCTCTAATCATGGAAGTGCCGCAGCACCATATACACGTTTTTCTACGCTGCAGGATTTAGATGCAGGCCGTCATACAGAGATTGATATGTTTTCAGGCGCGCTGATGAAGATGGGACAGGAGCTTGGTATTCCTACGCCCTTTAATGCTTATACCTACCATATCATAAAGGCGTTAGAAGAAAAAAATGACGGACTTTTTGATTATACGGGCAAGAACGAGGAAAGCATCTGCGCAAATTAGTCATAATGTCGCAGCTTATAAAAATTGGAGAAAAAGGCGATGGAACAGTGTAAGTGCAGCAAGGCAGAGGAGGAGCGCCAGCATTAAATTTTACTCTCTCCCCGCTTTGTGTTACAATATTCTTAACAAGGTCAATATTGAAAGGGGACATGTAAAATGAAATGTGATTGTGCAAATTGTCCGTCGCATGCGTGCTACACCAAGGGCGTGAACTGCACCGGCGTTCCACTGGAGGATGTGAAGAACGCTTATACGGAGGAAGAGCTGAAGATTATGCAGGCTGCTGCCTACGTTGAAGGCACGTTTTACAGCAACATCTGCCGTCTGCAGGAAACTGCGGAGTTTGCGAGAGCGATGGGCTATAAAAAGCTGGGCATGTCGTTCTGCATTGGTCTTAATGCTGAGGCACGCTATATTGCCAAATATTTTAGACAGCAGGGCTTTGAGTTTTACAGCGTGTGCTGCAAAACCTGCAGCTTCCCGAAAAAGGAGCTGGGACTCAAGCAGGTGAAGCCGGAGCTGGAGCATGAGGCGATGTGCAACCCGAAGTTTCAGGCGAAGCTTTTGGCGGAGAAGGGCGTTGAGCTGTATATCTCCTGCGGCCTGTGCGTAGGCCATGACGCTATCTTCAATATGAATGCTGAAGGACCTGTGACGAACCTTGTGGTTAAGGACCGCCTGATGGCACATAATCCGCTGGGCGTTATTTATTCCCGCTACTGGAAGCGTAAGCTGGGCATTATGGACGAGGGCGAAATCTAATAATTTCTCAAAAATGATACCGTGCTGACAAGTGCAATGCTTGTTGGCGCGGTTTTTTGCTTGTTGTGAGCAGAAATGCGCGTAATGCGCAATTTTTTTTGCAAAAACTGCGGAAATATGCTCGAAAGTGATTGATTTTGCACGAAAATGGTTATATAATATCTGCAAGAGGAGAGATGCTCATGTTAACACAAGAAAGATTTGAAGAAATTATCCGCATTGTGAAGCGTGACGGTGCGGCGACGGTGCCGGAGCTGGCAAAGGTTCTGGAAACCTCGGAATCCACTATTCGCCGTGATTTGGTGCAGCTGGACCGCTTAGGCAAGGTGCGCAAGGTGCATGGCGGTGCTACGGCTGTGCGTCAGCTGGAGCCTGTGCAGGAGCGCAATATGCAGGAGAAATACAGTCGTAATATTGAAGACAAGCGCACGATTGCAGCCTATTCAGCGACGCTGGTACGCCCCAACGACTTTATTTTTCTTGATGCCGGCTCGACGACAGAGCAGCTGGCGTCCTATCTCACGGAGAAGAACGCTGTTTATGTGACGAATGGCATTACGCTGGCGCAGAAGCTGGCGCAGCGTGGTCTGCCGACGCTGCTGCTTGCCGGTCGCGTGAAGGCGACGACGGACGCGGTGATCGGTACGGAGGCTGTTGCTTCCATTCAGCATTACCACTTCAGCAAGGGCTTTTTCGGCACGAACGGCATTACGGTGGAGGAGGGCTTTACGACTCCTGATATCGAAGAGGCTATGAACAAAAAAGCAGCGATGGAGCATTGTCATAAGTGCTACGTTTTGGCGGATGCCAGCAAGTTCGAGGCTTTGTCGAATGTTTCCTTCAGCCCCTTGTCCAAGGCTGTGATTATTACGGCTGCGCAGGAGGACTTGAACATCAAGCCCTACAAGCCGCACACGGAGGTGATTGTGCTTTGATTTATACCGTAACTTTTAACCCTTCGCTGGATTATGTGGTGCAGGTTGATGATTTCGCTGTGGGCGAGATTAACCGCACCCGTGCAGAAAGCATTTATCCGGGCGGCAAGGGCATCAATGTTTCGCTGGTGCTGCAAAACCTTGGGCTGCCTTCGGTGGCGCTGGGCTTTACGGCTGGCTTTAGCGGCGCGGAGATTGAACGCCTGCTGCAGGAGGCTGGCTGCCGTTGCGATTTTATCGCTGCCAAGGCAGGCTATTCGCGTATCAATACGAAGATTATTTCGAGCGCGGAGACAGCACTAAACGGCCAAGGGCCGCAGCTGAGCGAGGCGGAGCTTGCGGCGCTGTTTAATAAGCTGCGCCGTCTGACGCAGGACGATGTGCTGGTTTTGGCAGGCAGCATTCCTGCTTCGCTGCCGGACAACATCTATGAGCAGATCCTGGAGCTGCTGCAGCCTGTCGGCACGAGGGTTGTGGTGGATGCAACGGGTGATTTGCTGCTGAAGGTGCTGAAATACAGACCATTTTTAATCAAGCCGAATCATGAGGAGCTGGGAGAGTTCTTCGGACGCGGACCGCTGCTGACAGAGGAAGAGATCCTCGCGGCAGCGCAGAGGCTGCAGCAGCAGGGAGCACGGAATGTACTTGTTTCGCGAGGGGCGAACGGAGCTCTGCTGCTGGATGAAAACGGCAAGATGCACAAGCAGGCATCACCTAAGGGCACGCTGGTTAATTCCGTAGGCGCCGGCGACAGCATGGTGGCAGGCTTTTTGGCAGGCTATCTGCAGACGCAGGATTATGATGCAGCGCTGCGCTTAGGGGTAGCAGCAGGCAGTGCGAGTGCGTTTAAGGCTTGGCTGGCAACGCGTGAGGATGTTGAGAAAATTTTGGTGTCCGGTACAACGGGTAAATAAAGAAAGGATTCAGGGAAGATGAAAATAGTTGATTTGTTGAAGGTAGAAAGCATAGACCTCAAGGCTAAGCCGCAGGATAAGGCGGCGGCGCTGGAGCATTTGATTACGCTCATGGAGCGCGGCGGCAACATAGCAGATAAGGAAGAATATAAGGCCTGCGTGCTGCGCCGTGAGGAGGAGGGCAGCACCGGCATTGGCGAGGGCATTGCTATTCCTCATGCCAAGACGAGTGCGGTTAAGGCTCCGGGACTGGCAGCAATGCTGGTGCAGGACGGCGTGGATTTTGACAGCCTTGACGGCGAGCCGGCAAAGCTGTTTTTCCTGATTGCTGCGCCTGATACTGAGGATAATGTACATCTTGATGTTTTGAGCCATCTGAGCATGCTGCTGATGAATGATGATTTTCGCAGCGAGCTGCTGAAGGCAGGCAGCGCTAAGGAGTTCTTGTCCGTTATAGATAAATATGAAAACGAAAAGTTTGAGGACGAGAACGAAGCGGCTGCGCCGCAGGCGCAGCGCAAGGTGCTGGCTGTGACTGCCTGCCCGACTGGTATCGCGCATACCTATATGGCGGCAGAGGCATTACAGGAAATGGCAGGCAAGCTGGGCGTTGCTATGAAGGTCGAAACGAATGGCAGCGGCGGCGTAAAAAATAAGCTGACGGCTAAAGA
Organism: uncultured Phascolarctobacterium sp.; assembly: GCA_900551335.1. Taxonomy (GTDB): domain Bacteria; phylum Bacillota; class Negativicutes; order Acidaminococcales; family Acidaminococcaceae; genus Phascolarctobacterium_A. The sequence goes on along the minus strand of URVO01000034.1, from coordinate 5,577 downwards.
GATAGAAGAAGCCGAGGGCATTATTGTGGCTGCGGATAAAAATGTTCCTGTAGAGCGTTTCGCAGGCAAGCCTGTTATTTTCGTGAAGGTGGCTGATGGCATTAACAAGCCTAAAGAATTGATTGAGGAGATTTTGAGCGGCAAGGTTCCTGCTTATGCAGGCAAGGGCGGCAGCGAAGCCGAAGGCGAAGCTGCGGAGGCTAAGGAAAGTCTGGGGAGACAAATCTATAAGCATCTGATGAATGGCGTTTCGCATATGCTGCCCTTCGTTATCGGCGGCGGCATTCTCATTGCGCTGGCCTTTATGTTTGATATGGAGTTTGCCGGTACGGCGAAGTTTGGCAGCGGAACGCCGCTGGCAGCCTTCTTCAAGAATATCGGCGGTCTGGCGTTCAGCATGATGATGCCGATTCTGGCAGGCTATATCGCTATGAGTATTGGCGAGCGTCCGGCGCTGATGCTGGGCATCGTGGGCGGCTTTTTGGCAGCGTCCGGCGGCAGCGGCTTCTTTGGTGCGCTGTTTGCAGGCTTCCTCGGCGGCTATTTGATTCTGGCACTGCGCAAGGTACTGGGTGTGCTGCCTGACAGTCTGGAGGGACTCAAGCCGATTCTGCTGTATCCGGTGCTGGGCCTTTTGATTATGGGCGTTTTGATGACCTACGTTATCAATCCGCCGACTGCAGCCTTCAACCAATGGCTGGCAGGAGCGCTGGCAGGCATGAGCACGACGAGCAAGGTGCTTTTGGGCTTTGTGCTGGGCGGCATGATGTCGATTGACTTCGGCGGCCCGCTGAACAAGGCAGCCTATGTTTTTGGTACTGCTTCCTTGGCTGCGGCCGACGGCAGTGCTGTAAGCAGCGAGATTATGGCGGCAGTTATGATTGGCGGCATGGTACCGCCGATTGCGATTGCGCTGAGTACGCTGCTGTTTAGTGACAAGTTTACAGCTAAGGAGCGTCAGTCCGGTTTGACTAACTTTATTATGGGCTTGTCCTTTATTACGGAGGGTGCAATTCCCTTTGCGGCAAGTGATCCGCTGCGCGTTATCCCGACCTGTGCGTTGGGCAGCGCGATGGCAGGTGCCTTGTCTATGGCCTTTGGCTGCAGTGTGCCTGCACCGCACGGTGGTGTGTTTGTGTTTGGCGTAGTGCAGAACTGGCCGATGTATTTTGTGGCTCTGGCTGCCGGCAGTGTTGTGGCAGCAGTGCTGATGGGGTTTGTTAAAAAGAGCGTGAAAGAATAATAGATAGAGAAAAAATAAAAAAACAGGATTTTTAGGATTTAGCGGTAGATTATTTTCATTAGCGGAATGGAGGAACTGAAAATGAAACAATTCACATATGTTATTACTGATGCAGCTGGTATCCATGCTCGTCCGGCAGGCCTGCTCGTTAAGGAGGCTGCCAAGTTTGCTTGCAGCACGACCATTGCTAAGGGTGCGAAAAAGGGCGATCTGAAGCGCATCTTTGGCGTTATGGCCTTGGGCGTTAAAAAGGGCGAAGAGGTTACTATTACCTGTGAGGGCGCAGACGAGGAAGCTGCAGCTGCAGCACTGGAGGCCTTCTTTAAGGCAAATCTGTAATCAGACAGAGGAATTTTTCGCGAGGTGATAAAATGCTTTCATTAAAAGGCAAGGGCGTTTGTGGCGGCGTAACGCTGGGCACGCTGGCTGTGCTACATCGTGAGGCAGCAGCAGTCAAGCGTCGTAAGGTGCTGGACGCAGAGGCAGAGGCTGCACGCTTTCAGACAGCGCGTCAGGAGGCGATTGCCAAGCTGGCAGTGCTTTATGAAAAGGCAGTTGTTGACGTAGGCAGAGATAATGCGGCGATTTTTGAGATTCATCAGATGATGCTGGAGGATCTTGATTATATCGAGTCCATCGAGGGAATTATCCGCACGCAGCATGTCAATGCGGAGTACGCAGTGCAGACGACGGCGGCTAACTTTGCTGAGATTTTTTCTTCTATGGAGGACGATTATATGCGTGCACGTGCTGCGGATGTCAAGGATATTTCGCGCAAGGTGCTTGATTGCCTGGGCGACGGCGGCAGCAGTTGGGAGAGTGGCGAGGGCAGCTATATTCTGGCAGCTGACGACCTTGCTCCCAGCGAAACAGTGCAGCTGGACAAGGCGCGTGTGCAGGGCTTTGTGACGGCGGCCGGCAGCGTGAACTCGCATACGGCTATTCTTGCACGCACGATTGGTATTCCGGCGGTTGTCAGCACGGGCAGCAGCATTGGCGAGGAATATGACGGCAAGCTGGTGGCTGTCGACGGCTACACCGGCGAGGTCTTTATTGATCCTGATGAAGCAACGCTGGAGCGCATCAAGGCAAAGATAGAGCAGGACGCACAGCATAAAAAGCTGCTGGAGGAGCTCAAGGGCAAGAAGAGCATCACCGGCGGCGGTCAGCAGGTGCATGTCTACGCCAACATCGGCGGTACAGGCGATTTGGCAAGCGTGCTGGCTAATGATGCAGAGGGCGTAGGCCTTTTCCGTAGCGAATTCCTGTATCTGGAAAGTAATGATTATCCGACAGAGGAGCAGCAGTTTGAAAAGTATAAGCTGGCAGCAGAAGCAATGGCCGGCAAGCGCGTGATTATCCGCACGCTGGATATTGGCGCGGACAAGCAGGCTGATTACTTTGAGCTGCCGCACGAGGATAATCCGGCACTGGGCTATCGCGCTATCCGCATCTGTCTGGACAGACCGGTGCTGTTTGCAACGCAGCTGCGTGCTATCTGCCGTGCTTCTGCTTATGGCAAGCTGGCGGTGATGTTCCCGATGATCATCAGCGTTGAGGAGGTACGCAAGGCGCGTAAAATTTTGCGTGAGGTGCAGGCCGAGCTGAAATATGCAGGCGTGCCCTTCGATCCGAAGATGGAGGTCGGCATCATGATTGAAACGCCGGCAGCAGCGCTGATCAGCGACCAGCTGGCGAAGGAGGTTGACTTCTTCAGCATCGGCACGAATGATTTGAGCCAATATACGCTGGCGGTTGACCGTCAGAATCAAAGGCTGGAGCCGTTCTTTGATGCGCATCATCCGGCTATCCTGCGCCTGATTGAGATGACCGTTGCCGGCGCACATGCCGCAGGCATCTGGTGCGGCGTCTGCGGTGAGCTGGGCGCTGACCTTTCGCTGACGAAGGAATTTGTACGGATGGGCATGGACGAGCTGTCCGTGAGTCCGGCAAGCATTCTGCCGCTGCGTAAAAAAATCCGCAGCCTGTAAATAAATACAGAGAAAAATAATTTTCCTGCAAGGTAAAGAAAAATTTTTCTAAAACTCTTGCAAAAGCAGATTTCGAGTGATATAATTAATAAGCTTGTATATACTATATATACTTCTTCTGCTCCCGAGATAAGGGGGGCCAAAGTCCAAAGGAGGAGGTGATTTCGTGAAAGCATACGAAGTCATGTACATCGTTAAACCCGTTGAAGAGGAAGCATTTGAAGCAGTTGTTGCTAAATTTGAAAACCTCATCACTGCAAACGGTGGTAATGTAGAAAAAACCGATCGTTGGGGCAAAAGACGCCTTGCTTATGAGATCCAAGACCTGAATGAAGGCCTGTACGTTCTCGTAACCTTCCAGGCTGAAGCCGCTGCTGTAAAAGAACTTGATCGTGTTATGAAAATTACCGATGAAGTAATGCGCCATATGATTATCAGAAAGGGTGAATAATCAATGAATAAGATTATTCTTTTAGGCAGATTAACTCGTGATCCTGAAGTACGTTATACGTCTACAGGTAAAGTTGTTTGCCAGTTTACTCTTGCAGTAGACAGACCTTTTGCCAATCAAGAAGGCCAAAGAGAAGCAGATTTTATCCCCGTAGTTATCTGGGGTAAACAGGGCGAAACCTGTGGCAACTATCTCACTAAAGGGCAGCGTGCGCTCGTTGAGGGCCGCCTGCAAATCCGCAGCTATGATGGTAAAGATGGCAATAAGCGTTGGGTAACGGAAGTTATCGCTGACCGCTTTGAGTTCATTGAATCCAAAAAAGATTTCGCTGGTGCTCAGCATAACAATGCTGGTGCAAACCAGAGCTATGCTCCGGCAGCTCCCAGACCGCAACAGCCTGGTGCGCCTGCAGGAAACATGGAATCTTTCGGCAACGCGGTTCCCTTTGATGAGGAAATTCCATTCTAATTTAAGGGAGGTTATGCAATGAAACGTGAAAGAGGCAGAAGACCCAGAAGAAAAGTTTGCAGCTTCTGTGTTGATAAAGTTGAAGAAATCGATTACAAGGATGTAGCAAAGCTGCGCCGTTATGTTACCGAGCGTGGTAAAATTTTACCGCGTCGTATCTCCGGCACCTGCGCTAAACATCAACGCCAACTGACCGTAGCAATCAAACGCGCTCGCTGCGTTGCTTTGCTGCCGTTCACCTGCGAATAATTCGCACGGCGGTTTTAAACAAACAAAGAGGGTTGTCGCATTTTGCGGCAACCTTTTTTTACGTCCTACCCAAATTTTAGCGTTTGGGTGGGGCGTTTTTGCTTTTTTTAGGATAAAATGATAGTGTAAGGTAAGGTTGAAGCGCAGCTTAGATAAAACGAAAATTTTACCTCTATAGGAAGTAGAAAACTTGGCGGTTAGCAGAAGGAGTTGATTGTAATGTTGAAAAAACGTATCGCAATGGGTATTATGGCAAGCTTATTAGCGTGCAGCTTTATCGCTGGCTGCGGCGGACAAGGGCGGAGACGCAGCTCCGCCGAAGCCGAAACCGGTTGCTGAGGACTTGAAGGATCTGCCGAGCAAGGATCTGAAGATTGGCACGAAAACCTATAAGCTGTATTCGCTGAAGAATGATGCCAAGCTGCGTTTGGAAAATGTTTACAGCAAGGGCATGAGGATAGCCGTAGCTGACAAGTATATGGTTTATGCTAACGTTAAGAATAAGCTGGTGCAGATGAAATGGGAAAAGGACGCCCTGATGCTGATCAACGACAGAGTTGATGATCTGGGGGGCAACTCCAAGGTGTCTACTGATAAAAAGGGCGTTTTCTATGACAATAAAAAGATGAAGCTGACCTATTTTGATGGTGACACTAATCGCATTGACCAGGCACAGAACAGATTCAATCATCTGGTGGTTATTCCTCAGGGCGCTGCGGATAAAGCGCTGACCTGGATGGTGCAGGGCGATATCAACAAGGTTAATCTGCGCGACGGCTACAAGGTAGGACAAACTATTGGCGTAGTACGCAAAGAATCCAGAGCGCGTGACGCTGCGGATAAGGATAAGATTGCTATTCCTGAATCGGTAGTTGCCGACACCAATGGCGATTTCTACGTTGGCGGTCGTGCCCGCGTGCAGAATGACGATGTTGGCCTGGCATTTGCTTATGATGCCAACGGCAAGCAGAAGAGGATGTATGGCAAGGAAAGACGCAACGATAAGGACGTTATGTACACTGTAACCGATATGGCTTTGACCAATGATTATCTGGTAGTCAGTGATTCCTCCGCTACTAAATCCCAGCTCTTGTTCTACAAGAAGAGCCTTGGCAGCCTTGCGCAAGCAATCAGCTTCAAGGAGCTGACGGGCAAGGAGGATACTCTGATAGGCG
>URVO01000033.1 GCA_900551335.1 uncultured Phascolarctobacterium sp. | reverse complement strand
TAAGGAATTACAGCGGTGATATGATTTGCGCTGGCACGTTTGAAAGCGTCAGCCATGATGAGCAGCTCCATAACGTTATCGTAACAATAGGGCCGCAGGTCGGTTGTACGATGAAAATGTCTTTACCACGTACACTTTCATTGATCATAACCTGAACCTCACCGTTGTTAAAACGGTTAACTACGGAATCACCAACAGTGGTTCCCAGATAAGCAGCGATTTCGCGTGCCAGGTCAGGGTTTGCATTACCAGTAAAAATTCTTAACTTATTCTCGTCAGACAACATGTCCAATCCCTCCAAAGTCTGCTTGTTGTTTGTTTATGAATTTCGATGAGTCGAAACTTAACTTACATTTAATTATATATTAAAATGGTGTAAATCACAAGTGTTAGGCAGTGTGTAGATGGCGTTTTTTGTTATTTTTTTTACAGAATTTATCTGTTATGCTATAATAATACTGCTGCGACTCTTTCCAGCGGAAAGGGGGTGCGCTAATGCTCGAAATATTGTTACCCTTTTTTATTTCTGTTATGGCAGGGATAGTTAGTCACTATATCTGCAAATGGTTAGACAGAAAATAGCTCGCAGCTAGCCTAAAAGAAAAAACCTCGGGATGCAGCCCCGAGGTTTTTTCTTTGCGATGTACTAATACTCTAGTATCGCTACCCTTTAGTCAATACTAGTATAGCGCAATAATAAAGGCTTGTCAATTTATAGCTTGTAAATAAATTTATAGCTTATTCGTTGCGATATTTTTCGGCCCAGCCTTCAATATTTTTCTGGCGTGCACGCGCAATACCCAAAGCGTTTTCCGGAACCTCTTTGGTGATGGTGCTGCCTGCGCCGATGTAGGTGTTGGCCTGTACGGTTACGGGAGCAACGAGGTTGGTGTTGCAGCCGACAAAGGCATTGTCACCGATGATGGTGCGGTGCTTTTTCTTGCCATCGTAGTTGACGGTGATGCAGCCGCAGCCCATGTTGACGCCGCTGCCGATATCGCTGTCGCCGATGTAGGTGAGGTGCGGCAGTTTGGTGCCTTCGCCAACGTTGGAGTTTTTCACCTCAACGTAGTTGCCGATTTTTACGTGGTCGCTGATAACGGTGTCGGGGCGCAGGTGTACGTAAGGACCTGCGGTTACGTGGTTCTTAACCTCGCAGTCATGGCCGTAGATGAATTGCAGGTGGTTGTCGTCACCGATTTTGACATTGGTGAAGCGGGCGTTAGGTCCAATCTCGCAGTCCTCGCCGATTTCCGTGCTGCCCTCCAGCCAGGTGTACGGATAAATTACGGTGTCGCGGCCAATTTTTACGCTGGCCTCGATGAAGGTGCTGGCAGGGTCCATGATGGTTACGCCTGCGTCCATGAGCTTGTCTAAAATGCGCTGACGCATTACGCCCTCAGCAACAGAAAGCTGCTTGCGGGAGTTGATGCCCATAACCATATCGCTGTCAGCAGTGCAGGCACCGCCAACCTTAGCGCCTGCAGCGTTGAGCTTTTGCAGTACGTCGGTCAGATAATATTCGCCCTGTGCATTGTCATTGGTCAGGGTAGCGAGAACGTCGAACATCTGCGGACATTCCATGCAGTAGATGCCGGTGTTGATTTCCTTGATAGCCTTTTGCTCTTCGGTGGCGTCCTTTTGCTCTACGATGCCCTGAACGTTGCCGTCAGCGTCGCGGATGATGCGGCCATAGCCAAACGGATCGTCCATGATTGCTGTCAGGACGGTAGCAGCAGCGCCGCTTGCCTGATGCGCTTCGCAGAACTTTTTGAGCTCCTCGCCGTCGAGCAGCGGAGTGTCGCCGCAAAGAATCAAAGCAGTGCCGGTGAAGCCCTTGAGTGCTTCGGCGGTCTGCATAACAGCATGGCCGGTGCCGAGCTGCTCAGCCTGCAAAGCGATGGTGCCCTGCTCGCCAACCATTGCTTCGACCATCTCAGCCTCATGGCCGACGATGATAACCTTTTTGTCTGCGCCTGCGACGGTAGCTGCGTCGATTACGTGCTGCAGCATAGGCTTGCCGCCTACCTTATGCAGAACCTTGGGATATTTGCTGCGCATTCTGGTGCCTTTGCCTGCGGCAAGGATAATGGCTACTAAATTATTCATGGGATACCTTCTTCCTTTAGAAGCTGTCCATAAGGCATTGTCTGCTTCAGAACAGCTTAATATAATTTATTAGAGTTTATTTATTGATGTCTAAATGGACGATTTGGTTTTCTTCATCTACATTGTGCAGGGTGAAGATGGCTGCATAATCATCGACGAGCTTGCGCTGCGGCTCGGCGGTGGCGATTAAGAACGCCTTGCCTACGACCTTTGCACCGACCTCATGTGCCAGAGCAATCATGCCGCTGGCAGTGCCGCCGCCCTTCATTACGTCGTCAATGATGAGCACGCGGCTGTCAGGCTTCAGGGCACGCTTAGGCATAGCCATGTTCTGAATAGCCTTGGTGGAGCCGCTGACGTAGTTGATATTGACAGTGCTGCCTTCAGTGATATCGCTGGTGTGGCGTGCGATGACAAGCGGAATGTTGAAGGCACGGGCAACCTGAAGTGCCAGCGGAATGCCGCTCGTTTCCACGGTCATGATGCAGTCAGGTGCCAGCTCGGCCAGGCGCATCATGAGGATTTCGCCCAGACGCACGACGGTTTCCGGATTGCAGAGAATATCCGTGGTATAAAGCATGCCGCCCGGAAGAATGCGCTCCGGCGCCGCCAGACGCACAGCAAGCTCCTGCAGGAAGGCCTCGTCGTCCTCTGGCAGATGCCAGGGAACGAAGCGCACGCCGCCTGCTGCACCGCTCATAGTTTCAATCTTGCCGAGGCCGTACAGCTCCATGCCGGATTTTACAGCCATCACATCTTCACTAAGCGTTGATTTAGCAATATCAAATTTTTTACAGAAGTAGGAAAAGGAGAACAGGCGGTAGGGGTGGTCGGCCAGCAGCTTGGACAGAGCCACGACGCGCTCGATTCTCTTCGGCTTGGTTGTCATGTGTAAATGCTTCCTTTTTTCTATATTTGCCGCGGTGCAGATTTTACCTTGGCGAAGATCCGTGTTTCATTACATATTGCGCTGCTAATTCCAAATCAGCAGGCTTATCTATATCCATGCCTATACCGGCGTGACGCGTAATGATGGCCTTGCATTTTATATGCAGCAGCTCGCTGGTACGCTTTTCGGCGTCGGCAATCGTGAGGCGGTGCAGCAGCAGCTTGATGATAAAGCTCCAGCCCAGCCAGTTGCACAGCTGGAACGGAGATTTGCGGCGGGCAAAGATTTCTCTGGCCACCTGCTGTCCCTGCGGCATAATCCCTTTAGCCATGAGCATCATATTGCCGCCGGTGAAAACGCCGTCAGCAAGCTTGCCGTAGGTGCGCTGTGCCGCGGGGAAGGCCGCAAGGCAGGCGTCCTTGGGAATGATGGGGTAATAAAGCTCGTACTGCGGATATTCTTCGCAGGCTGCCAAAAAATCGCGGACTGCCACAGGCGTGAGCAGCGGAATGTCGTCGCAGACGCCCAAAAGCTTCTCGGTGCTGTCCTCGCCCAAGACCTTGGCTGCCGCCAAAGCTGTGGCAGGCAGGTCGCCCTCGGCCTCGCAGAGCAGAATGTCCTTGGGGAGCGTTGCGCGCAGCTCGGGCAAAGCCTCCTGGCGTGCAGCGATGACGATGCGGCGGACACAGCCGCTTTGCTGCAGTGCGTCGATAATATAATCAATGGTGCGCTTGTCACCAACGGGTGCAAGGCAGCGGTGTTCTGTGCCGGTGAGCGGCTTGAGCCAGGGAGAAAGACCTCCGGCGGAAATAAAAGCATCAACCATCGTCAGGCCTTCTTCGGCATATGCTCGCTCAGCGAACGCATCAGCGTGTGCTCAGCGTTCTCCAGATGGATGCGGGCAGCGTATTGCGCACGCTCTACGTCATGCGCAGCGATAGCCTCTACAAGAATGCGGTGCTCGTCCATCGTTTCGACAAGACGGCCGGGATAGCTCATCGAACGGCCACGGATGGTGGTCATTTGCTCACGCAGATTGTTGATGATGCTGCGCAGACGCTCGTTGCGGCTGGCTGTATAAAGAACATCGTGGAAGGCAGTGTCGACTGCGACGATTTTGTTCATATCATTGTTGGCAATGTGCTGGCCGATTTCCAGCAGATATCCGTTCAGAGTTTGCAGCTCCTCTTCGGTGATGCGCTCGGCAGCAAGGCCTGCGGCAAGAATATCCAGGCTGATGCGGATTTCGTAAATCTCAGTGATATCTTTGATAGAAATATCAGCAACATAGGTGCCGCGGCGCGGAATCATAACGACGAAGCCCTCCTGCTCCAGCTTACGGATAGCCTCGCGCACGGGGGTACGGCTGACGCCCATTTCGTCAGCGAGCTGAATTTCCATCAGGCGTTCGCCGGGACTGAAGGTGCCGTCGATGATGGCCTGGCGGATATTTTCACACACCAGCTCACGTAGTGGTTTATAGCTGTCTAATTGAATAGGCTGCAAGTGACCGGACATATTATTTCATCCTCCCAATAGTAGTTGTTATTGCTGTTTCAACAGCATAATCGTCTAGGGCTGCCTGAACCTTTACGGCAGTCTCCTTTGTATCAGTGAAAGCAAAAACGGTCGGGCCGCTGCCGCTCATCATGGCATAATATGCTCCTGCTCCCAGCATTCGCGCCTTGATAGAGGCGATGACGGGGTGCGCCGGGATGGTTACGGTTTCGAGCACGTTGCCCATATAGGGAGTGATGGCGTGACCGCCGCCGGCAAGACGAGCCTCCAGCTGCCAGATGCAGGGAGCGTGGACAACGCGGCCGGCGTTGTAATTTTTATAAACCCAGGCTGTGGAAACCTCAAGGTTCAGCGGCTTGGCGAGCACGACGTGCGCTTCTGGCATATCTGCCAGCTTCGTCAGTACCTCGCCGCGGCCTGTGGCCAGCATAGTGCCGCCCTCGATGCAGAAGGGGATATCGCTGCCAAGCTGAGCGCCGAGCTGCTCCAGCTCATACGTCTCCAGATTGAGCTTCCAATAGCGGTTGAGTCCGCGCAGAACTGCGGCGGCATCACTGCTGCCACCCGCAAGACCTGCGGCTAAAAAGATATTTTTGTTCAAGGCTATGTGAACGTTCGGATTTATATTCGCGTGGCCTGCGAGCAGTGCTGCCGCTCGATAAGCAAGGTTATCTGTGCCACAGCTGAGGCCGGGCAGATTTGTAGAGATGGTGATGCCGCCATCGCTGCTGCCCTTGGAGATAGTGATTTCGTCACAGAGGCCTACGCTTTGCATAATCATGCTTACATCGTGATAGCCATCGGCACGCTTGCCGAGAATGTTTAAGCCAAGATTGATTTTGGCATAAGCAGTTTCTTTGATTATTGTCATTTTCGTTCACCTGCCATATTTTTGTATACAATATTATTTTATACTGCTTTAGCACACATAGCAAGTAATTTTTTACGAACGTTCGGGAAAAAACTGCGCAAGATTACTGCGCGAGATTATTTGACCGTTTCTGTTAAAAATGTTACAATAGCCTCAGAGTAAAAAGAGAGCAAAGGGGAGTGCTTTTATCATGAGTCCCGAAATGAAAAAGAAAGTCCATCAGTATTTTATGGTGACGCTCGCGTGCGCAATTATGAGTATTGCCATGAATACCTTCTATCTGCCGAACAAGATGCTCAGCGGCGGTATCGGCGGCGTTGCGGTGCTGGCCTATTATATCGCCGGACTGCCGATGGGCGCGACGGCGCTTATCTGCAACGTGCCGCTTTTCTTCCTGGCCTATAAGTATATGGACAAGAGCTATATGATTGGCTCGTTGTACGGCATGATAGTTTTTTCCGTATCGCTGGACTTTTTCCATTTTCTGTCGACGTATAATGTTGTGCATGACAAGCTGCTGGCGTGTATCGCGGGCGGCGTGCTGTACGGCATCGGCGCGTCCTGTATGTATCGCGTGGGCGGCTCGAGCGGCGGCACGGATATCATCGGCGCGATTATCCAGAAGCATTATTCTGTGGCTATCAGCACGACAGGCTTTATTTTTAATATCGGCCTCTTGCTGGCTAGCGTTTCCTATTTCGGCATCGAGCCGGTGCTGTATACGCTGCTGACCTTCTTTATTATGTCCAAAACCTGCAATGCCTTCACGGTCGGCTTTGATTATAAAAAGAAGGTTATCATCATCAGCGAGCATTATGAGGAAATTGCGGAAGCGATTATTAAGGTCGTTGGCCGCGGTGTTACCTACATCGAGGGCGAGGGCTGCTTTACGCATCGTCACCGTGAGCTGGTCTTTGTCGTTATCAAGCTGACGCAGCTGGCGAAGGTGCGCAGCATCGTGCGTGATATTGACCCCAGCGCGTTCATGGTCGTGAGCGATGTCAATGACGTATTTGGCCGCGGCTTTACGCTGAAGCCGTCAGGCCCGAACTTCCCCAGACCGAAGTTTCCTGAGGATGAGGAAAAGAAGTAAATAGTGAATCTAGCTGAAAGAAAACGCCTCAGACTGGCAGAAATGCGAGCCTGAGGCGTTGCTTTTTATTTATCTGTCATTTTCTTCTTCGGCCGAAACTCCGCAAGGAATAAGCCCAGCATGACGATGCTGAAGCCAAGAATGAACTGCTTTAGGTGATATTATTTGGCGTGCTTGTCCTCCGCAGCCTGCTTGTTCGGCGCAGCGTTGGCATATTTCGCCAGCGCCACCTTCGTGATATGGAAGTCACCGACGGTGCCGGGGCCGTCTACGCAGCCGTTGGAGCAGGCCATGCCTTCCAGATAGCTGCAGTCGAGCTTGCCCTCTGCGGCGGCCTTCACTGCTTCGCGGCAGTTGTCCAGACCTGCGGCATAATGCGCGTTGCGCACCTCGCCGCCCATAGCAGCGACGGTGTCTTTCACGGCAGCGGTTACTCCGGCTGTCAGCGGGAAGCAGAGGCCGAGCTTGGAGGCATCGCGCTCATATTCCGCGCCGCTCATTTCGGCAAATTTTATATCCTTGCCCTCGAGCATACACATAGCCTCCTCGAAGGTCAGCACATAGTTAATCGTCTGGCGATGCTCGCGGCCCTCAACCTTTTTGGCAATGCAGGGGCCGACAAAGACGGTGACAGCATAGGGATATTGCTGCTTGATGAGCTGAGCGCAGGAAATCATCGGGGACGGGGTGTCCGAGATTTTATCTGCGGCCTCAGGAAGCTGCGTCTTAATCAGGCGCACGAAGGCCGGGCAGCAGGAGCTGGTCATAAAGCCCTGCTTAGCAGGCACCTTCTCCAGATATTCCTCTGCTTCCTTGACGCTCGTTATGTCTGCACCCACGCCGACCTCGATAACATCGGCAAAGCCGGCCTTGGTAAATGCTTCATGAATCTGTGCCATCGTCACCTTCAGGCCGAACTGGCCGACGATAGAGGGAGCGACAAGCGCGATAACCTGCTTGCCCTGCTGAATCTCGCGGATGACGCGGACAATGTTGCTGCGCTCATCAATAGCGCCGAATGGGCAGGCGTTGCGGCAGGCACCGCAGGTGACGCATTTTTCGTGGTCGATAACGGCCTTGCGGTTTTCACCGATGCTGATAGCACCGATGGCGCAGGCGCGCACGCAGGGACGGTGGATTTCCAGAATCGCGCCATAGGGGCACATCTGCTTGCAGCGGCCACATTCAATGCACTTCGTTTTGTCGATGAAGGCGCGGTCCTGAATAATGCTGATGGCCTTCTTAGGGCAGTTGTTCATGCACTTGTGCGTGATGCAGTGACGGCACATATCCGTGACGTAATAGGCATCAATCGGGCATTGGTCGCAGGCTGCAGGCAGCACATCAATGATGGGCAAATCGGTACGCTCAGGCTCGTTAAGCGTGAGCTTGGCGGCCTCGATGATGTTGCTGGTGCATTCCTGACCGAGGGCCATGTCGATGCGGTTCTTCAAAACTGCTCTTTCCTTATAAACGCAGCAGCGGTAGCGCGGTGTATCCTCGCGCACCTCCTGTAGAATATCGTAAACATGCTCGGTGAGCTCATTGTTCCAGGTGTAGCGTGAAAGGTGCTCCAGCACCATTCTTCTGAGCTGGGCTACGGCGGTTAGTTCCATAAGTGTTCCTCCATGATAAGCAGATGCAAGGGCGTCTGCCTTGACGACCTAAGATTATAATAATATAATTCTTGACGCAGGAGGAAAATCCTGCTGCTGCAAAAAATCTAAAAAAATTTCTCCTTACCCCCTTTACAAATGCAAAGCCTAGTATTATAATATGTGCATAAAGCAACGACGAAGTTGTTGGATTGATGAATCCAAATTCGTAGTTGCTTTTTTCTTTTATATCACGCTTGCTGTTGCGAGCAGTGATACGTGCAACGAAGCATCGAAGCAGCGCCTGGCGCAGCTTACGGTGCTTTTCTTATTTTACAGAGCCAGAGAGAAGAAAAAATCTGTAAAGCACAAAAATGTAATGCAAATGAGGGGCTTACGTTTCGTAAACCCAAAGAAATTCTTAGAGAGAAATTAGGGAGGTTTTACAAATGAATGATGTACCGAAACTGTTTGGCAGCTTAGTTTTTAACGAGAGTGTTATGAAGGACCGTCTGCCGACTGCAACCTATAAGGCATATAAGGCGGCAGTGCTGGCAGGCACTCCGCTGAATCTGGAGATTGCCAACATCATTGCTAATGCTATGAAGGATTGGGCGCTGGAGCATGGCTGCACCCACTTCACGCACTGGTTCCAGCCGATGACCGGCATCACTGCTGAAAAGCATGAAAGCTTCATTTCTCCGACTGCTGAGGGCCGTGTTATCATGGACTTCTCCGGCAAGGAGCTGATTCAGGGCGAGCCTGATGCTTCCAGCTTCCCGTCCGGCGGCCTGCGTGCAACCTTTGAAGCTCGTGGCTATACAGCATGGGACCCGACCTCCTATGCTTTTATTAAAGATAACTGCCTGTGCATTCCGACCGCGTTCTGCTCCTACACCGGCGAAGTGCTCGACAAAAAAACTCCGCTGCTGCGCTCTATGAACTGCGTAAGCAAGGCAGCCTGCAACCTGCTGAAAATTTTTGGAATCAACACCGTGCGCGTAAACAGCACTGTTGGTCCGGAGCAGGAATATTTCCTCGTTGATAAAAAAATGTGGGAAAAACGTAAAGACCTGGTTTATGCAGGCCGCACGCTTTTCGGTGCTAAATCTCCGCGTGGACAGGAGCTGGACGACCATTACTTCGGCATTATCAAGCAAAGAGTGCTTTCCTTTATGAAGGACCTCGATGATGAGCTGTGGAAGCTGGGCGTGCTGGCAAAGACCGAGCATAATGAGGTTGCTCCTGCACAGCATGAGCTGGCACCAATCTTCACCACGACCAACGTTGCATCTGACCATAACCAATTGATGATGGAATTCATGAAACGCGTAGCCTTGCGTCATGGTCTGGTCTGCCTGCTGCATGAAAAACCCTTTGATGGCGTAAACGGCAGCGGCAAGCATAACAACTGGTCCCTGTCTACTGAAGAGGGCATGAACCTGCTGGACCCCGGCAAGGAGCCGTATAAAAACCTGCGCTTTTTGACCTTCCTGGCAGCCATCATCAAGGCTGTTGATGAATACCAGGACCTGTTGCGTGTATCTGTAGCCAGCGCCGGCAATGACCATCGTCTGGGTGCTAACGAAGCTCCTCCGGCTATCGTTTCCATGTTCCTGGGCACGGAGCTGACCGCAGTTCTGGAAGCAATCGCTGCTGACAAGGTATACAACGGCAATCCGGAAAGCTACATTAAAGTAAGCGACGACACCATCCCCGCTTTGGTTAAGGATAACACCGACAGAAACAGAACCTCTCCGTTCGCCTTCACCGGCAACAAGTTCGAGTTCCGTATGCTGGGCAGCATGTTCTCCATAGCCGGCCCGAACATCGTGCTCAACACTATCGTAGCGGAAGAGCTGGAGCAGTTCGCTGCTAAGCTGGCAGATGCTCCTGACCTGGAGGCTGCAGTTTATGATCTGGTTAAAGAAACCTATAAGGCACATAA
>URVO01000032.1 GCA_900551335.1 uncultured Phascolarctobacterium sp. | reverse complement strand
TTTTTGCTGAGGACCATGCCATACACACCCAGGAAGAAAAGTATCATGACCAGGGAATAAATGCCTTTTGTTTTTAAAAACTCATTTAGCACTTCCATCTTCGTCACCCCTTTTCACAATTGCATCAAGCAGATTAATAATTGTCATCATTACGCAGATGGCAACACCGATTTCAATGAGGAAAATGCCTAAAGCATGCATTTCATGCTGCGGCTCCAGATGAAGCGGCATATAATTGTAGTTCAGGAAAAAGTCTGCGCCGCCGAACAACGTCAGCCAGCCGGTGAAGGCATAAATGAAGGTGCCTACGCCAGCCAAAACAACAGAGGTTTTGCCAAGAACATTGAATTTTGTATCAGCGCCCAGAATCAGCCTTGCCAGCAGCACGCCGACAGCAAGCAGCGCGCCTGCCTGGAAGCCGCCGCCCGGGGAGAACTCGCCCAGGCAGAGGACGTAGATACCATAGGTAATCGTAAACGGCACAAGCATTCTGAAGGCTATGTTCAGGATAAGACCGCCAAATGGTTCTTTCATTTGATAATCTCTCCTTCCTCCGGATCCTCCGGCTCCTCCTCAGGACGACGGCCAACAGGATTGCTGGTCAGCACCAGCACCGTTGTGAGGCCGGCGAGGAACATTACCGAGGTCTCCCACATGGTATCAAAGCCACGATAGTCGATGATGACGCCCGTTACGATATTCGGCGAGCCTGTATCCTCCGCACTACGGGAGATATAGGTCGGAGTAACATGCTGGTTAGGCGCAGTGTTCGCGTCACCAATTTCAGGCAGGTAGGTTACAACGGAGCAGAACATACCCGTCATAATCGCCAGGATAACAGCAACTAATCCACGCATTATTTACACCACCTATCAATTTTTTTCAACGAAGCTACGAAGAAGATCGTGGAAATCGTACCGATAACAGCCTCCGTAAAGGCCACGTCCGGCGAGCCCATCATCAGATACAGCAGCACAGCACAGAAGCTGAACGCGCTGTAGATAATCGCAGCACTTAGAATATCCTTGCAGAAAATAACTGCACAGGTAATGAGAATCAGGAAGACAAGTAAAAGAGCTTCAATAGTATAAATCTGCATTTTATTTATCTCCTTTCTTCTTGTGATACTTATGAACCTGGTTGCGTTTGTTTTTAACAACCTTCTTGCGGATATGGCCTACAGGCTCATCGGCACTATGGTCCGCCTTCTCCAGACCAACGAGCTTTTTCGCACCCTTGCTTTGCAGCGTCCATACCGGATGGCCGGATTTATAGGCCGCCTTGCTCAGGATGTGCGAGCCAATCGGGTTCGCCATAAAAACAAGCAAAAATACAAAAGCCATCTTCACTGCGGTCAGCGTCGGTCCCTCATAAATCATCAGGCCGATAAACGAAAGCGTGCAGCCAAGCGTTTCACTGTTGCCTGAAGCATGGATTCTTGAATAGAAATCCGGCAGACGCAGCATACCGATAGCCGAGCCAACGAAGAAAACCAGGCCGCCCAGCAGGAACAGCGCAGCGATAACTTCGCGGATGGAGGTAAAGCCAAATTGCTCAATCATATTCTTTTACCTCCTATGAATTTTGCGACAATTAAGGAGCCAATAAAGCCCAGAATCGCATAAGAAATCGCTATATCGACATACATATCCGGACGATGGTCGATATAGCCAAAGAGAACTAATAATAAGATTGTGTCGGCGCCAATAACGCCCAAAGCATTCATTCTGTCAAAGATTGTTGGTCCGTTGAACAGTCGTTGCAGCATTGTGCCGATGATCAGAAGAATTGCAACCATCATAATGTAGAATATAACCTGCATAATCATTCCTCACTCTCCACTACTGCAAAATCAAATTTTTCGCCATACAGCTCGGCAACCTTTTTCTGCATGCTGCCATCGAGCACGCCTGCTGCGGCGCCAACGGTCAATGCATGAATCTCATACAGGCCGTCATCCGTCACGTTCATCGTTACCGTACCAGGAGTCAGCGTAATCGAGTTGGCCAGTATTACAGAGGCCATAGGATTGTCGACCTTGAAACGGAAGCGGACAACCTTCGGGTCAATGCTCAGCTCCTGTGCTGTCGTTGCCAGCAGCACATCGATGTTCGCGAGCACCAGCTGCCACATCAGCCAGAAAAAGTACATGATCATCTTCGGCACAGAAAAGCCAAAAACATAATACTTTTTGCTGCCGTCCTTATTCGGCACAAGCAGCAGCGGGTATGTAACCCAGGTTGTTACCACAGCTGTGATGATACCATATACAACAAATTTTGTTTCTGTTCTGCCGGACAAAACCAGCCAGAAGGCAAACAGAACCAGAGCCAGACATGTCATATGCACCACAGGCGAGCCTACAATTTTTTTGTCGTTCATTACTCCCTGATTTTCCACAGCTACCACCTTTCTTTATATTATTTTTATAATGTGAATAATACCATTAAAGAATGCCTTCGCACCCTTATTCATATAGATTAGACACAAACGAAAAAACTCCTGCCTCTTTTTGTCAAAGAAGCATAAAAGTTATGAATTATTTCTTAGTCAGCTCGATAAGACGGAAGCTGCAAGCCTGCGCCGGCAGCATCCGTGCCGCCAGACGCTCGACGCGTGCCAGATCCGCCGTGCAGCAAACCTCTACCCTGCCTGCGCCCTCCGTGCGCAGCATGCCCTCCGCCTCAAGCTCTGCGATAGCCTTAGCGCTCGTCGCCGCTGCCGGGTCAATCACCTTCACGCCGGCGCCAAGCTCCTTCTCCAGCTGCTCGCGGATAAACGGATAATGCGTGCAGCCCAAAAGCAGCGCATCAATGCCGGCCTGCTTGAGCGGTGCCGCATACTCGGCAATCGCGTCCTGCAGCTCCGCGCTGTCGAACTGCTCGCCCTCAATCAGTGGCACAAAGCGTGGGCAGGCCAGCGGATAAACCTCAACCGCCGGATCAGCCGCGAGCAACGCCCTTTTGTGCGCCTCGGTGCCAATCGTAAACTGCGTCGCGATGACGCCGATTTTTTTCTTCTTGCTGGCTTGCAAAAGCAGCTCCTCGCCCTTCGACATGCCGACAACAGAAAAGCCATGCTCGCCTCTCAGGCTGTCCACGCCCAGCATCGTCAGCGTGTTGCAGGCAATAACAATCTGTTTGACGTTCTGCGCTGCCAGCCAATCGATAATCTCGCCCACAAAGCCGCGGATTTCCTTCTCCGTGCGCGTGCCGTAGGGCGTGCGCGCCGTATCGCCAACGTAAATAAAATTCTCGTGCGGCAGCAGCTGATGCAGACACTTCAGCACAGATAAGCCGCCCACACCGGAATCAAGCACACCAATTGGTTGTTGTTTATTCATAAAAAAGCCCCTCTCGATTTTCACACTTTATAAGTCAATTATAACACTGAAAGAGGTTTACGTATACAGGAGCAAATAAATAAAAAAGCAAGCACAGCTTTTTCTGTACTTGCTTTTTTTACTAGACACCCTCAGCCTGCCGTCAGTCCTCCATCGACCGTCACCACGCTGCCCGTCATAAAGCTGTTTGCCGGCGACGCAATGCTGCACACAACATGCGCCACCTCGCCCGCCGTCGCCACACGCTGCAGCGGATAGGCCGCCGCCATATCCGCCAGCGTATAGCCACCGTCGGCATCCACAAGCTGCTTTGCCAAAAGCGGCGTATCCACATCTGCCGGGCAGACGCAGTTCACGCGCACGCTCGGCGCCAAATCCAACGCCAGCGCCCGCGTAAACGCCACCACTGCGCCCTTCGACGCGCAGTAAAGCGCACAGCCATAATTGCCGCTGACCGCAGCATCCGAAGCAATATTCACCACGCAGCTGCCGCTGCGCAGATAAGGCAGCGCTGCCTGCGTCAAAAGCATCGTGCCCTTGACGTTCACGCCCAGCATAGAGTCAAAATCCTCCTCCGTGAGCTTTTCCAAGCGCTGCTCCTTATAGACCCCGGCGCTGTTGACGAGAATATGCAGCTGAAAATCACGTCCCTCACGCTCTGCCACCTGCGCCACGGCTGCCTTGCACTGCGCCTGACTGCTCACGTCGCAGGCGATATACTGCGCCTCTGCGCCCGTCTGCTCCTTGAGATAGCGCAGCGCCTCCGCGCCGCGCTTAGCGCTGCGCCCCAAAATATATACACGCGCACCATCTGCCAGCAGACGGCGTGCTGTTTCCAGTCCAATGCCCGAGGTGCCGCCGCTGATAACAGCGCACAGTCCCTCACAGCCATAGCTCAAATTTTTACTCATTGCGTCTCACTCCTGCTCCTGCTTCATTTTCGGCGGCAAAACCACCGTTATCGTCGTGCCCTCGCCAACCTTGCTTGTCAGCTCCAGCTCCATATCATGACGCTGCGCAATCTGCTTGGCAATCGCCAAGCCCAGACCGCTGCCGCTCTTGTTATGCTCATTACGCGCCTTATAGAAGCGGTCGAACGCGTGCGGCACATCCTCCGGCTTAATGCCGCAGCCGTGGTCAATAATTTTGAGCCGGTTGCCCTCCAGCTCCAGCCTCAGCTCGCTGCCCTCAGGCGAAAACTTGATGCTGTTATGCAGGAAAACCATCAGCATCTGGCGCAGACGGCCATAATCGCCGTTCAGCATATAGCAGTCCTCGTCCACGCTGCTCGTAATCTGCAGCCTTTTCTCCGCGCCCAGCTGTCTGCTGCTGCGCACAGCGTCGTGGATAACATCCACCATATTCAGCAGCGCCTTTTCAATTGGGAAATCTGTATTCTGCAGCCGCGACAGGTCCAGCAAGTCGTTAATCAAACGCTGCAAAAACAGGCTTTCCTTATACATCTGCTCATGAAACTCCTGCACGTCCTCCTGCTCCGTCACCACGCCGTCGCGCAAGGCCTCCAGACTGCCGCGGATAACCGTCACCGGCGTGCGCAGCTCATGCGAAATGTTGGCAATGAACTCGCGCCGCAGCTTTTCCAGCTTTTGGCTTTCCTCATCCGCCAGCTGCAAGCGTCCTGCCAGCTCGTCCAGCGTGCGTGCCAGCTCACCGATTTCGTCCTGCTGGCTGATGCTGCTGCGCGCGCTGTAATCGCGCTCTGCCAAACGCTCTGCAACATTCTTCATAACATTGAGCGGCTTCGTAAAGCGCCAGCTAAACAAAACTGCCAGCAGCATGCCCAGCACCGCCGCTGCCAAAAGACTGATAAGCAAAATACGCAGGCCCTCCCATACGGCCTCACGCAAGCCTTTTACCGGAGAATGCAAAAGCAGCACAGCCTTTATCTGTCCATTCTCGCCATACACAGGCTGACCGACCGTCAGCATGATGCCGTCAAGCATCGGATTATATTCCTCTAAGACGAAGCTCTGCCCCTGAAAGCACTGCTCTACCTTCTCCTTCACCTGCGGCGGCATTCTGTTATAGGCCTCCTTAGGCGTTTTGGGCGGACCGCCGTAGCGCGGACGTTCAGGCATCTCGCCAAAGTTAAAGAAGCCGCTGCGGTGATGCTGCTTCGGCTCATGCGCCCGACGCATTCTTTCCTTGTTCACAGTCAGATTACGCTCACTGTCGACAACCCAGACAAATTCCTGCGTCACGTTATCCAGATAAGTTATAAACTTGCTGTTGGCAATGCCTGCTCCATGACGCTCCTCCATACGGCTCATGTTGTCGCTAAGGACATAGGCAATTTTTTCCGCACGCACGCGCATCTCCTGCTTTTTGATTTCAATAGTATGCTCCTTAAAAAACTGATAGAACACACCGCCGATAATCAAAGCAAAGACCACGAGCACCGCCGAAAAATACAGCGTCAGCTTTAAAGCTATCTTGTTTTTCATTCCTTATGTCCCTCAAAGCGGTAGCCAACTCCCCAAATAGTCTTGATTTCCCACTGAGGATGCTCAAGCTTATCTAATTTGGCACGCAGACGCTTGATGTGAGAATCAACGGTGCGGCTGTCACCAAAATAATCAATGCCCCAAATGCTGTCTAGCAGATTGTCACGGCTGAACACCTTCGTAGAATTTTTCGCCAGCGTCCAGAGCAGCTCAATTTCCTTCTTCGTCAGCTGCACGTCCTCGCCGTCAATCTGCACGCTATACTTATCAAGATTGATGAAAAGGTTGGCATAGGTCAGCGTCTGCCCCGTGCTTTCCTCGCTCTCCTGCGGCCCAATGCGGCGCAGCACGGCACGCACACGCGCCATAACCTCGGGCGCACTAAACGGCTTGATAACATAATCATCTGCGCCGATGTCCAGTCCCATAATCTTGTCATAGTCCTCGCCGCGTGCCGTAATCATAATAATCGGCACCATCGACTGCTGGCGCAGACGGCGGCAAACCTCAAAGCCGTCCACCTCCGGCATCATCACGTCGAGCAGCACCATCGCCAGCTCGCCGGAGTGCTGTGCAAATTTTTCCAGCGCCTCCTTGCCGTCAAGCGCTACGATAGGCTCTAGGCCCTCCTTCTTCGCATAGCTTGAAAGAATCAGCGTTATTTGTTTATTATCATCAGCAATGAGAATTTTTTTCATGTGCCTGCCTCCTGACCTTCGTTTTTATCTTATTATATATTATTTTACCGTATAGTTGTGTTAAAATCATGTCACAAAAAAAGATATTTTTTTCGCAAAAAATGCGTTTAAAAACATAAAAATGACATAATCCTCCGCTACAATATAGTCAAAGCTAAGGAGCACCAAACAACTTAGCTGATAAAAATTTAAATTTCATTCATAAAGGAGTGACAACATATGAAGATGAACCTCAAAAAGATTCTCATAGCCGGAACTGTTTTAACCGCGCTCTGCGCCAACGCTTTTGCTGCGGAAGAAGCGCAGGCACCGCAGCCGACCATGAAGGAAAGAGTGGCAGCCATCCTGCATCACGAGGACGAGCGCCCCTGCCCGCCTTCTGGCGAATTCCGCGGCAGATATCATCGCGTCCCCAGACTCACTGACGAGCAGCGTGCTGAACGCCAAAAGCTGCGCGAAAGCTGGAAGAGCATGACGCCTGAGCAGCGCGAGCAGGCGATAGAAAAAATCCGCAAGGAGCGCAAGGAGGCGCACGACAAGCGCGCGCAGGCAAGCATGAAGAAGCTCACCCCGGCCCAAAAAGCAGAGGTTGAGCAGTTCATCAAGGAGGAGCAGGCACAGCGCACCGAACGCAGAGCGCGTCTTGAGAAAATGACGCCTGAGCAGCGTGAAGCTGTCCGCGCCAACAGACCGCTGCCGCAAAAGCCGCCTCAAGGCTTTGCTAGGCACCACAAGGGCGAATTCCGCGGCTATGGCCCGCATTACGCCCCTCATCATCCCGGCGAATTTCCGCCGCCCGCACCTCAAGCAGAGCAGGATTGATTAGCTAATCCTCTTTATCTTAATTAAATCACAAACTAATAAAGCACAAAACCTTTTCTTAAATTACTCATACTCACTTACTCATCAAAAAATTTAGCACGTCTGTCGGCAAGCAGGCGTGCTTTTTCTTTGCATAAAAAAAGAACTGGCCTTGCACCAATCCTAATAAAATTTATTCCGAGAACGCAAAAAGCACTCGCTTGCCGTCGAGTGCCTTTTACGTTTTTTGATGAGTATGAGTATATCATGAAGCGAAGTCAAGTTCTTGACTAAACTTTATGTATATGATACTCTATTTTTACTGAAATGACTAGACACAAAATTTAAATTTAGTACGCTAATGAACACTTATAAATTTTTGTACAGAATTTATGAAAGGAGCCGTCTCATGGACAGAAGACAAGCACGGACAAAACAAGCAATTATTGATGCCTTTGTAACTCTGCTGGACAAATCCAGCTATGAAAAAATCAGCGTAAAAGAAATTATTGACACCGCCAATGTTGGCCGCAGTACATTTTACAGCCATTTTGAAACGAAGGATGATTTGGCCTGTCAGATTTGCAACAGTCTCTTCGAGCATATCTTCAGTCATGTAATCCCGCCCTGCTCCACGCATAACTTCTCCGAGGTAGAGCCCTGTGCCGAAACGCGCATCACGCATATTCTTTATCATCTGCGCGACAAGCGCAAATATTACATAGGCATCATCAAGCACGAGGACGGAGCACTTTTCCTGCATTTTTTCCGCGATTTTATGATGAAAAGAATCTCGATTAAGGCTACCGGCGTCTATCAGGAGATGATTCAAAGCATACCCGAGGACTTTATGGTCAACAGTCTGGCCAGCAGCTTCATCGGCATGGTTCATTGGTGGCTGAAGGACAACATGCAGACGCCGCCGGAAACCGTGGCAAAATATTATATGACGCTGATAAATCCGGCTATTGCTGAATTTGAAGCCAAGGAATAATATAACAAAATGGCTGTCGCCGCACTTTCTTATCGACGAAGAAGGTGCTAAGGCGACAGCCTTTATTTTTTAGATATATTTAATCCAGAACGGATAGGTGCTCAGCACCACTACCAAAAGCAGCACGAAGATGTCGCCCACGCCCAACGGCTCGGACGGCATATTTTTATAGGTATTGCTGCCGAAGCCCTTAAGCTCCATAGACAGCGCCAGCGTTTCCGACTTCGCAACTGCACGCATAACCAGCGGACGGATGACAACAAGATAAGCAAAGAAGCGCTTAAACACATTGCCACGGTTGGAATAGCCGCGGCAGCTTTGCGCGTCTAGCGTAATCGCGCTGTCCGTCAAAAAGTTCGGCACAAAGCGTAGCGCCGTCGTCAGCATGAAGGCATATTCGCACGGCATATGAAAGCGGTCAACCAGCGCCTTGGCAATATCCTGAATGCGGCTGGCAGCCAGAAGGCACAGGAAGGCCATCGTCATAACGAGCATACGCAGGCCGCCAATCAGCGAAACGTCGAGCGGCGAGCCGAACAAAAGCTGCAGCAGCACCATCATGCCTGTGAACACAGCCAGGCCGCCAATCGCTGCCATCGTCATCTTGTCATGCTTGATGTACAAAAGCAGCGCCAGCTCCAGCACAAGAATTGTCGCTACGGCCTCTACCGGCAGAATGAAAACCCATGCCGTTACTGCCAGCGTAACAATAATCTGAGTAAAGGCGGTCAATTTCATCTTGCCACCTCCTTAGCCGTAACCTTGGCGCAGAACTCCGCCGGAGTCGCTGCATCAATGCCGACCATCGAAGCAAGAGAAGCTACGGTCGGACGGCGCAGGCCCCAGCGCTCAACCGGCTGGCTGCCGTCGAACAGCTCACGCGGCGTACCGTCGAAAACCTTCTTGCCGTAGTGCAGCACAATGGCACGCTTAGCATAGCGGCGCACAATATCCATATCATGAGAAATCAGCATAATCGTAATGCCGCGGTCCTCGTTGATGGCCTGCAGATAGCTCATCATGCCTTCCTTCTCCAGCGCATCCTGACCGTTGGTAATCTCGTCCAGAATCAGCGTGCGCGGATTGAGCGCCAGCGCCGCAGCAACGCCAAGACGGCGCTTTTGGCCGAAGGACAAAAGGCGCGGATATTCCTTTTGCAGCTCTGTCAGTCCCATAGCCTCCAAAGCTTCGTTCACCTGACGCTTAATCGTTTCCTCGGTCAGCTTCTTGGCACGCGGGCCGTAAGCAACCTCGTCGAAAACCGTATCCTCGAGAATCTGCAAATCAGGGTTTTGGAATACATAACCGATTTTATCAGCCAGATCAGCAGGCTCATAATTAACAATATCCTCGCCGTCGACAAGAATCTCGCCGCTACGCGGATGGCAAAGCGCCATGAATAAACGGCTCAGCGTCGTCTTGCCGCTGCCGTTGTGACCAAGCAGCGCCACGAACTCGCCGTCATTAATTTTGCAGTCTATATCCTTAATTACAGACTGACCACGAGTATAAGCAAAATTGACATTCTTCGCTTCCAGCATTAGTCAGCCCTCCCTTCAGCTACAATACCATAGGTCTGGAAATCAAGCAGCGCGTCCTCTTCACTGCGCCAGTCGCCAAGGTCCAGCCCCAGCTTTTCCTCGAGCCCCAGCTTCACCTGCCACAGCGCAGGCAGCAGCGGACGCAGCTCAGGATCCTCATACATCTTCGGTGCAGCAGCCTCAAAACGGTCAGCCGCCACCAGCTCGCCCTGCTTGAGCACCAGCATATCCGTCACATAGGGCAGCAGATAATCAACGCGATGCTCGACAGCGATAATCGTCGTGCCATAGCGCTGGTGAATATCGTTGACCAGCTTATACAAGGATTGCGCACCGTCGGGGTCCATCGCCGAAACAGGC